>CAZNFE010000005.1:0-22202 GCA_964571945.1 uncultured Pseudomonadales bacterium | reverse complement strand
ACCACCCTGCATTCCGATCCCGCTATTAGCAATCTGGTTAGGCACCCTGATTAGGTGTTCTTATGCACCGGTTTATTTCGCGCCTTACGCCTTCGTCCCGTTCCGGTGGTGCTGTGATTTTTTTTCTTCACAGCGCTGCCTCGATTATTGCTGCGGTGCTTCGCGGTGGTCGACCGCTTATCCCGTTTCTTTTTGTTCCTGCTTGTTGACTTGTGTGAAATCAATTCACAGTCAATTTTTCTCTCATCCAGGTTAACACGTGCAACTCGTACTCGAACCACATCACCCATGTTGTAAACTCGACCACTTCTTTCACCAACCAGCGCATGCAGACCCGATTCAAATCGGTAGTAATCATTCACCAGATTACTAATATGTACCAAACCCTCAACATAAACTGAATCCAGTTCAACGAAAAAACCAAACCCGGTTACCGCGGTGATAACTCCGGTAAATACTTCACCTGCCCGATGTTCGATATATTTACATTTCAGAAAATCGATCACCTCGTATACTGCAGCATCCGCCCTTCTTTCCGTCATGGAGCAGTGATCGCCAAACATGAGGACTTCTTCACTTTCATAGGGATACACATTGCGCCTGGTTTTGCGCGTAAATCTTCGCACATGTGCGGATGGCATTTTTGAGTGGATAACCGATTTGATTGCCCGATGGGTGAGCAGATCGGCAAAGCGTCGAATCGGTGAGGTAAAGTGAGCGTACTCTCGGTAATTTAGGCCGAAGTGACCCAGATTGTTACTCTGATACACGGCCTGACTGAGCGACCTTAACAGCACCATTTGTAGTGCGTGACCGTTCTTCAGTCCTTGTACCGCATCGATAACTGCCTGATAGTCAGCCGGTTGTGGTAGGTCACCACCACCTAATCTGAGACCAAAGCTACCCAGAAATTCTCTCAGATTTTTCAGTTTCTCTGTACCAGGTCCTTCGTGTACACGATACAGCCCGTTCAAGTCATGCTTTCGTATAAATCTGGCAGCAGCGACGTTGGCACACAGCATGCACTCTTCAATAAGCCTGTGCGCTTCATTCCTAACCAGCGGTTCAATGCTGCTAACCTGCCCCTGATTATCAAATACAAAGCCGGTTTCGGTTGATTCAAAGTCCAGTGCTCCTCTTTTAGATCGGGCGTCAGAGAGGGCACGATACAATTCATAGAGGGTTTCAAGATGTGGCACGAGCTGCCGGTGTCTGGATTTCAGACCTGTATTTTTCTTTTCACCTCGCCTGGTTCGAGTGGGCAACAGTCCGGCTACCAGGGTATATGTGAGTCGACTTCGGGAGTGAATAACCGCTTCATAGAAACTGTAGCTCCCCAACGTGCCCCGGGTGGAGATAGTCATCTCACAGACCATGCAAAGCCGATCTACATCAGGGTTTAGCGAACACAAGCCGTTGCTTAGCTTTTCCGGTAACATCGGTACAACATATTGTGGGAAATAGACCGAGTTGCCACGCTGAAAAGCTTCCCGGTCAACCGCTGTGCCCGGTTGCACGTACTGCGCTACATCTGCTATCGCGACAAACAAACGCCACCCGCCGCTGGCCCGGCGTTCACAATACACTGCATCGTCAAAGTCCCTGGCATCTTCTCCATCAATGGTCACAAAAAATCGGTCGCGCAAGTCACAGCGTTGCTGCTTGTCGGAAGCTTGCACCTGGTCCTCCATGAGATCGATTTCAGACAACACATCATCTGACCACTCATGAGGGAGATCATGATTTCTGAGCGCAATTTCGGTTTCCATGCCAGCTGCAAAACGATCGCCCAACACCTGTATTATCTTGCCACTGGCTCCCGCTGCTCTGCTGGGGTACGTACTAATCTCCGCAACGACTACCTGACCATCAGATGCCCTGCCGCCGCCGCTCTTTACAGCCACATTCTGAGTTATTCGACGATTTAGCGGCTGCACATATGCTGACCCTTTCCCATGGTGATAGATTCCCACCAGGCTTTTGATTCTGTGTTCAACGATCTCTATCACTTCTGCTTCCAGGCGTCCTCTGAAATCCAGACCGCGCACTCTCGCCAGGACTACATCACCATGCAATAGGCGCCGCATTTCCCTGTTTCCCAGATACAGATCATCACCACCGCTGTCCGGGATCAGGAATCCATAGCCATCCACATGAGCCGTGACGCGACCACGAATGATATCCATCTCACTCGCGAGACGATAAACATTTCGATTGTCTACAACTAACTGACCATCCTTAACCATCGCCTTCAAACGGCGTCGTAGAGCTTCACGCAAATCTGATCTTTCGACCGCCAGTACTTTACTCAGGCGCTTGAATGAAACCGGTAAACCGGCCTCTTCAAGTTGGCTGATAATGTACTCCCGGCTCGGGATGGGATTTACATAGCGCCTTGCTTCCCTACCGGCAAATGGATCTTTCTTCATCGATTAAGTGTCATGTGATTAACTATCTTCTCATTGTAGCAATTATCTGATTGCAGTTTTCTTCAATTCGATCAACCCGCACGCCAATGTCCCGATTAAATTCCCGATTAAATGCGGTGACCTCCGACTCCGACGGGGAACTTCTCAACAGCAATTCAGACTGGAGACTCGATCAGCAATATTGTGATCTATTTCGCTTTCATCAATCGCTGGCACCTTTGCAGGGCAACAGATCGAAATACTGCCGGCACTAAGGATTGTTATTGACAGCACCCTGAAGCCCTAGTAATCTGCGCCACCACTGAATGCCGAGGTGGTGAAATTGGTAGACACGCTAGCTTCAGGTGCTAGTGGGGCTTAGCCCCGTGGAGGTTCAAGTCCTCTCCTCGGCACCAGGTTCGTGGCTTTGCGCAGCTAATCGCGAGAGCCAGGTTCGTGGCTTTGCGAAGCAAAACACGACCAACCCCACGATCACCCAACAACCATCCCTGAACAAAAACTCAATGGCTGAACCCAGTCTCCGGATTCCTGCAAGTTGCATTGAGATTCAAAGGTCACTAACACTGATTATTTGATCGAAGGCTGAATGATCAGCAGCATTCATGTTATGTTTTGTGCAACCCGAGTGATACAGTTGATGCTGGAGCTTTCTGAATTCATTCAATTCACGCCTGGAGATACCGCATGCGGCACAGGGACACAGGTTTTACACTGATTGAGCTCATGATAGTAGTTGCTATCATTGGCATTCTGGCAGCGGTTGCTCTACCGGCATATCAGGATTATATAAAGACCGCCAATATGGGAAAAGTTCAAGCTCATTTTGAAGAAGCCAAGCGTTTGACCGAAACAACCTACGTGAAAGCATCCGTGATGAAATCACTCAATCAAACACCTTCCGTGCCGGATTCCGCATCCGGCTGGATTGAGATCTATAACCGTAACGGAGTACTGGCACCAGGTGGTACCCCTGCATTTGGCGATGGCAGTGGTGACGCAACTTCCGGACAGATAGGCGTTCTGGTTTCCGGAGCATTCTCGACCGGCACGGCACAGGTGACTATTACCCGCCCGGCCTATGCCGATCTGACGCTGGATGCCCACACCATCGTGGCCGCATCTACACAATAGTTTGATCGATCTTATGCATCGTACGGATTCTTCAGCATAATCGTCTCGTCACGTTCTGGTCCGGTCGAAATAATGTCTACTGGAATACCGCAAACTTCTTCCATTCGGGCCAGATAATCCCTGGCTTCTCGTGGCAATTCTCTGAAGGAACCAACTCTCGCCGTCGAATCTCCCCAACCTGGCATCGTCTCGTATACGGGGTCTGGCGATTCGGTATCAGCATGCGTGTAATCAACGCAAAGCCGAATTTCTTCCAAACCATCAAGTACATCCAGTTTTGTAATACAAAGCCCGGAAATGCTATTGATCTGAATAACCCGCTTCAGCGCAACCGCATCGAACCACCCACAACGCCTTGGTCTGCCAGTGGTAGCACCGAATTCTTTACCCTTTGAGGACAAATGACTCCCAACCTTATCAAATAATTCGGTTGGAAATGGCCCGGATCCCACCCGTGTCGTGTAGGCCTTGGTCACGCCCAAAATGTAATCAAGATCCCGTGGACCCACGCCACATCCACCGCTTATTGCGCCTGCTGTGGTATTAGATGACGTGACATACGGATAGGTACCATGATCGATATCCAGTAGCGATCCTTGCGCACCTTCGAATAATATATTCTGTCCTTCAGACTGAAGCGACTGAAGGATGCTGACTACATCTGCCACCATGGGCTTAATCTCTTCTGCCTGCGCTAATACCGCTGCCAGCGTCTGTTGATAGTCCACCTTATCCGTGTGGAAGTATTTCTCCAGTATGAAGTTCTGATATTCCATCACTTCCTGCAACTTCACGGCAAATTCTTCCTCATGAAACAGATCACCAACCCGCAATCCGCGCCTTGCAACTTTATCTTCATAAGCCGGTCCGATACCGCGCCCGGTGGTGCCAATTTTCTGATTGCCACGCACATTTTCCCGCATCAGGTCCAGCGAAACATGGTACGGCAATATCAACGGGCATCCCGGGCTGATCTTGAGTCGCTCTCGCACACTTAATTCACTCGCCTCAAGTTCGTTTAATTCCTCAAGTAGTGCAGTGGGTGACAACACCACACCATTGCCAATCAGGCAAATAACTTCGGGACGCAGCAAACCGGAGGGAACCAGGTGCAGAATTGTTTTCTGTCCATTTACGACCAGCGTGTGGCCTGCGTTGTGTCCACCCTGAAATCGCACCACCGCTGCGGCATGATCTGTTAGCAAATCGACTACCTTGCCTTTACCCTCATCACCCCAGTGGGTACCGATCACTACGACGTTCTTGCCCATATTTCTCATCCATGTCCAGGGAGCCGTCCACATCGACTTTCTGAAAACAGCCAGGTCGACAACGGTCAGAACTCCTCTATTATGCTACCGCATATATATTTTCCCGATCACCTAATCAGTTCACCAGATACAGCAAACCAGTTCCGATCAGCATGCTGGCCAGCCCCATGATCCGCAATGCGCGATCGTCAACTTCTGACAACATAGTTACCATGGTTCGCCATCTATGCGGATACAAAAACGGAATGATCCCTTCGATAATCAACATCAGACAAATCGCGATTCCAACTTCATGCCACACCAGACAACCCTTGCTCGAAAACTTTTAGTCGATGAACCATTGTTCCAATCTCTTGTGCCTGAAACAGAAAAAGCAAGGCATCCCCATGCTTTTTTTCGGGGCAAATCGAATACCCTGCAACCGAACGATTGGAATTGAAGATTCTTTACGTGTGCCAGCTACTTCTTGATCGCTCCGCTCTTGTTAAGATAACTGAAAAAGTCACTCTTGGGGTCGAGTAACAAGATATCGCTCTTGTTGGCAAACGTCTTCTTATATGCATTCATACTTCGATAGAACTGGTAGAATTCCGGATCTGCACTGTAAGCTTCTGCATAAATGGCTGCTGCTTTTGCATCTCCCTCACCCCGGGTTTCTTCCGCCTGGCGATAAGCATTTGCTTCGATAACCACAACCTGCCTGTCCGCGTCAGCTGTGATGCCCAGCGCAAGTTCCTGCCCTTTTGCACGATGTTCTGATGCTTCGATTTCACGCTCCGTATTCATGCGGTTATATACAGACTGGCTAACATCTGTGGGCAAATCTATTCGTTTCACTCGTACATCGATTACTTCAACTCCCAGCTCATCCCTGGTTATCACGTTGAGTGTCCTGGTGAGATCAGACATCAATAAATCTCGCTCACCTGAAACCACCTCATGCATGCTCCGTTTGCTGATTTCATTTCGCAGACCGGTATTTACTCGCTGCTTCAATAACTGACTGGCCCGATAGGTATCTCCAGAAGTGGATATGTAGAATTTCTGTACATCGAATACTCGCCATTTGGCAAATGAATCGACAATCACGGCTTTCTTTTCCAGTGTCAGGAATCTTTCCGGCGGTGCATCAAGGGTAAGTACCCGTGCATCAAACTTCCGAACATCATTAATAAACGGCTTCTTGAAGTGTAATCCGGGTTCAAGGTCAGCCTGGATTACTCGGCCGAATTCAAGCAAGACCGCTCGCTCTAATTCGGATACCGTGTACAGGCTATTCATCCCGAGGACGATTAAAAGTCCGACTACTATTGTAGCGATGAGAGATTTAATGTTCATTATTGTCTGTCCCTGCGCCGGCTGGTCTGTCGGGGAGTCGAGCTATTGGAAAATGTCTGGTCTGAGGTCTCTCGACCTTGCCCGCTGCCTATCACGCCTCCCGCTTGCATCATTTTATCCAGTGGCAGATAGAGCATATTATTGCCACCTTCAACATCGATCATGACTTTCGCGCTATTCTCCATGACTGACTCCAGCGCATCCAGATAGATGCGCTGACGGGTAACCTCAGGCGCCGCCCGATACTGAGCCAGCATCTTGGTGAAGCGCAAGCTTTCACCTGTAGCCCTGGAAATCACTCTGGACTTGTACGCTTCTGCTTCCTCCAGCAGCCGCTGGCCTTCACCCCGGGACTCTGGAACCACCTTATTCGCATAGGCGTCAGCTTCGTTTCTGACCCGGACCTCATCCTCCCTCGCCTTGATTACGTCATCGAATGCTGCTTTGACAGCTTCCGGCGGTGCAGTGTCATCTATATTTACCTGGGGAACGAGAATGCCAGTGCCATATCTGTCCATATAGCTCATAATTCGATCTTTGATGAGAATGGCGATTTCCTCTCTTCCTTCAGTCAATACATCATGCATCTCCGAGCCACCTACAACGTGTCTTAGAGCGCTTCTTGTCGCCTGATCCAGGCTGGTGTCCGGTTGATCAACCCGCAACAGGTATTTTGTCGCATCGCCTATATTGTATTGCACAGACATTTTGACCTTGACGATATTTTCGTCTTCCGTGAGCATTTCTGCGTCATAGGTCTGTGATCTCAATCGGGTGACATTGACGATCAGCACCTGGTCGATTACCGGTGGATTCCAATGCAGTCCAGGCAACACTTGCTCATCGATTAATTTCCCAAATCTGAGCACTACCCCCCTTTCCTGCTGATCAACCTGGTATATTCCCATTAATCCATATACCAGGAGTGCACCAACTATGAGGATTCCTATCAGGTTTTTACTGATTCTCGAAGACCCTGGTCCTGAACCGGATCCACCACTGCTACCAAAAATTTCTGATAGTCTGTTCTGCAATTTACGAAAGGCTTCATCCAGATCGGGGGGTTGCTGATTACCACCACGGTTGCCCCACGGATCTTGATTACCTCCACCAGGCTCGTTCCAGGCCATAATGCTCTCCGCTGTGATAAATCCTCGTAGAGGATATTTTATGGAATCTTTTATTCAGAGGATAGTTTTATCATAACATGTGATACGCCATATCGACGGGGTGTCGAGAAGGATTCGTGAAATTGCTTTAAATTCACAAAGTTTCTGTTAGTCGTCAAGTCGCCGCTACGCAGTTATGGTGAAAATAGACCTTTTATCGAAGATTCCCTAATTATTCAAAATCAGACTAGTGCCTGAGTCATTGCCGTATATCTGTTTCAATCCAGCATTTCGCAGCGCCAAATTGAGCGTTTTCTCTTCCAGCCTGACCTTCAACTGCAAATGGCCATCACTATGGATCTGTTCATTCAGAACCGCGCCTCTGGCATACAAATCTGCCCTGAATCGACCCTGGGAAGGTTCCAGGATGAGATTTGTTTCGATGACAACCTCGGCTAGTATCTCACCAATCGCCTGCAAAAACAGATCTATTCCCTGACCATTCTGAGCGGACATCCAGACACGCCAGGGGATATTCTTCGCATCTCTGTCAATTCTGGGTTCAATGTCAATCAGGTCGATCTTATTATAGACCAGCAATTGCGGTACCTTTTTTGCATCGATTTCCTGGAGGACTTCATTTACTCGATCTATGTGGGTGTCTTTTTCTGTTACGGCAGCATCGACTACATGTACGATAAGATCAGCCTGCTGAACTTCTTCAAGGGTCGCGTGAAACGCATCGATCAGAGCATGGGGTAAGTGGCTGATGAATCCAACCGTATCGGCCAGGATGATGTTACCAATCGGCACGATCGGTAATTTACGGTGTGTGGGATCGAGAGTCGCAAACAACTGATCCGCTGCAAATACCTCAGCATTGCAAAGGTTGTTAAACAGTGTCGATTTTCCGGCATTGGTATAACCTGCCAGAGAGACTGATTTAATGTCAGCTCTGGCTCTTGAGCGCTGATTCAGATGGCGTTGTTTTCGAACCTTATTCAATCTCTGGTTGATTCGCTTGATTCGCTGGCCGATCATTCGCTGGTCAGCTTCCAGTTGCGTCTCACCGGCTCCACCCAGCACGACCGCACCTCCCTTACCGCTTCCAGAACCACCTCGCTGCCTGTCCAGATGAGTCCAACCGCGTACTAACCGCGTGGAAGCATGCTTGAGCTGCGCCAGTTCGACTTGCAGTTTACCTTCGTGAGTTCTCGCACGTTGTGCAAATATCTCTAAAATCACTTCGGTCCGGCTCATGGTACGGCAACCAAGCACCTGTTCCAGATTGCGTTCCTGGGTTGGCGATAATTCGTGATCAAACAGAACAGTCTGTATCTGGTGGAAACGGACCTGCTCTACTAGCTCCTCGAGTTTTCCAGTGCCAATAAAATACTTGGGATCTGGTTGTTTTCTCGAACCAGTGACACTGCACACGACTTCCAGATCGGCGGATCTAGCGAGATCCTCGAACTCAGACAAATTTTCACCATCTGATGTACCAACCTGCAAATGCACAATCAGTGCCCGGGTACCTCTTTCTGCTCTGTCAAAAAACAAGTTGGCAACCTGGTATGACGTGATGAGAATCAGGCTTCACCAGCGGAGCCTGAATTGTCACCGTCACCGACCGGTATGTGTACATTTCTTGAAGGAACCACTGTGGAAATTGCAGATTTGTATATCATCTGGCTGACTGTATTCCGTAGCAGTATGACAAATTGATCAAATGCCTCGATCTGCCCTTGCAACTTGATGCCACTGACGAGAAAGATCGAGACTGGCACTCGGTCCTTGCGAAGTGCGTTTAAGAAAGGGTCTTGTAATGATTGCCCTTTTGACATATTTCCTCTCCTTGATTATTGCAATCCTGACTTGGCGCAATTGTACCTAATTAGAGTGCTTTGTTCTCTTGTTCTAATCAAATAGGTGAAATAAACATCCCCGAATCGCACGGCACCATTCAGTTGCTGCAGAACGGCGGTTAGCGGTCATGCAAGGTTCTATTCCCCCAATATGCAGGCTGATTCCAGTATTTTCAAGGCATCATGAGCATGGTCTGTGGTTTCGCATTCAATACATTTCAAATCAGGCCAGCTACGCAACCAGGTTAGTTGACGTTTGGCCAGCTGCCTGGTTGCGATAATACCTCGCTCAAGCAACTCATCATAATTCAGGTTACCTTCCAGATACTCCCATACCTGGCGATACCCGACGGCTCGCATTGAGGGTAAATCCCTGTGTAGATCTGAACTTGCACGGAGCGTCTCAAGTTCTTCAACTAATCCGCTGGCTAGCATCCCTGCAAACCTGTCCGCTATCCGTTGATGCAAATTTCTCCGATTCCCCGGCAGCAACTCGATCTGACAGATATTGTACGGCAATGCCGATGATTCACTCTGTTCTTGATGAAATTCCGTCATGGTGCGACCAGATACCTCAAAAACCTCCAATGCTCTTTGCAACCGCTGGGGATCATTCGGATGTATGCGTTCTGCGGATCGAGGATCCACCAGTTCCAGTTTTTCGTGGATAGCCGGCCAACCTCTCGCCTGTGCCAACTTTGCTATTTCTGACCGCACACCGGGATTCGCGCCGGGCATATTTGCCAGACCGTCTCTTAGCGCCTTGAAATAAAGCATCGTGCCACCAACTAAAAGCGGAATTTTTCCTCTTGAACTGATTTCGTTCATCATATTTCTGGCATCTGTACAGAATTCAGAAACCGAATAAGATTCGTCAGGATCCCTTATATCAATTAAACCATGAGGATATTTTGCAAGAACTCCAGGAGCAGGTTTGGCGGTGCCGATATTCATGCCACGATAAACAAGCGCAGAGTCTACACTGATTATTTCAAAGGCGTACCGATCTGCCAACTGGATGGCAAGATCAGTCTTCCCACTGGCAGTTGGCCCCATTAGAAAAACTGCGGGAGGTAATAACGGCTTGTCCATAATATTTCTTCAGCGACCGCGCAGAAAGAGTGCATCCAGTTCGTTCAGAGACAGCATGGCCCATGTTGGCCTACCATGATTACATTGACCACTGCGTTCGGTCAGTTCCATATCTCGCAGCAGGGCATTCATCTCGGGAATGGTCAGCTTTCTGTTGGCCCTCACTGAACCATGACACGCCATGGTTGCGAGCATTTCATCGCGATGTTGCAAAACTCGCTCGCTTGAACCATACGTCAGGATATCCGCCAGCACATCTCGTACAAGCTGTGCCACGTTTGCATCTCTGAGCAATGCGGGAATCTGCCGGACTACGAGTGACTCTTCAGCCATTCTTTCAATGCCGATACCAATCGACTGAAGTTCTTGTACATGTTGTTCGGCGCAATCGGCTTCCCGCTCAGACACACCAATATTCAGCGGAACCAGCAGCGGCTGCAATTTCAAACCAGCTTCGTCACAGGCCGTCTTCATCCGCTCATAGGTTATTCGTTCATGTGCTGCATGCATATCGACGACAATCAATCCCTGCGAATTTTCAGCTAAAATGTACACCCCATGAATTTGTGCGACCGCATATCCAAGCGGCGGTATATCCGCATCAACTGCAGCTTCAACCAATGCGCTGAATTGTGGATCTATTTTACTTCCGTTGACAGGGTGTAATGCCTGGTACGCCGCAACCTGATCATTGACCGACCTGTCCTTTCGCCATTTTTCACCGGTATCCGATCGAATATGGGAGAGTTTTCGCGCCAGCGACAGTGATTCCTGTTCGGGCACTTCAACTTCCTGTACTGGTGGATTTAATCTGTCCGAGGGCCGAACATTACCCAACGCTCTATGAATGGCGCGATACACAAAGTCATGCACCGGCCTACTCTCTCGAAATCGAATCTCGTGCTTAGTGGGATGTACATTCACATCAACAAGGGATGGATTAATACCCAAAAATAGTGCAAATACCGGATGACGACCGTGATAGAGTACATCCGCATAAGCCTGCCTGACTGCATGGCTAATCAGTTTATCCTTAATCACCCGGCCATTGACGTAAAAATACTGGTTGTCTGCCTGGCTCCTTGCGTACTCTGGCAAGCCTACCCAGCCATAGATTCCGAGTTCCGAACTTTCCTCTTCAAGATATATTGTGTGCTCGATAAAGTCTTTCCCGAACACTGCTGCGAGCCTCCGCATCTTCTCCGCATCTGTGACCGCCACCTGGAAATTACGAACCAATTTACCATTATGTGTAAGAGTGAAACTGACATCAAAGCGACTCAGCGCGAGTTTTTTTATGACATCATCTATGCGCATGAACTCCGTGCGATCTGTGCGCATAAATTTCCTTCTTGCAGGTGTGTTATAAAACAGATCCCGCACTTCCATACTGGTACCTTGAGCATGAGCGGCCGGGGTCACTTCAGCATTCATTTCAGTTCCACTGATACTCACTTGCCATCCATTCGGTCCTCCTGAATCAGCATTTGACGTTAGCAGCGTTCTGGAAACCGATGCGATGCTCGCCAGCGCTTCCCCTCTAAAACCGAGTGAGGAAACACCATTCAGATCCTCGAGAGAAAATATCTTGCTGGTGGCGTGCCTGGAAAGTGCCAGCGGCAAATCCTCGCGATGAATCCCAGCACCATCATCCCTGACCCGAATTAATTTACTACCGCCACTTTCAAGATCCACATCTATCTTCCTGCTACCAGCATCCAGACTGTTTTCTATTAATTCCTTTACTACTGAGGCTGGTCGCTCAACCACCTCTCCAGCGGCAATCTGATTCGATAGCTGCGTATCCAGTTGTTGAATTCTCTGCATCATCGCTTTAAGCCTTTGTATTCACACTGACTGCTGATCGGTTGTCAGAACATCCGTTCAGGTTGTTGGTATCTGTAGTATCTGCCCGATCTGGATTAGGTCACTACGCAGATTATTAATCTCTTTTAGACGCTTGGCGGTAACTCTATACTTCCTGGCGATGGTGGACAGCGTGTCGCCGCGCGCTATGACATGGCTTGTGGTCGCCTTTCCTCCCTGTTTTTTCCATGCCAGAAATGACCCGGGTGGAGGATTCTTTTCAATATACGCCGTCACACCGGTAAAGATCGCTTTAGCAAGTTTCTTCTGATGAGATCTGCTACCCAGTTGCCTGGCTTCTTTTGGATTTGAGATGTAACCGGTTTCAATCAAAATAGATGGTATGTCCGGTGATTTAAGTACTGCGAATCCGGCTTGTTCAACCTGTTTTTTATGCAGGCGAGTGACTTTGCCAATCGAGTTCAATACACTGGATCCCATGCCCAGACTCGATGACAAACTGGCGGTCATCGACAAGTCGAGCAACACCCCTGCAAGCAGATCATCCTTATCATCCAGACTCACGCCACCCACGCCACCGATCAAATCTGCCCGGTTTTCTTTCTCTGCCAACCAGCGTGCAGTTTCGCTGGTCGCTCCTTTTTCAGAGATTGCATAGACGGATGCTCCTCTGGCCTCCGCAGTCTTGAATGCATCTGCATGAATCGAAATAAATACATCCGCCTGGTTGTCGCGTGCGATGGCGGTTCGTTTGCGCAGCCCGATATAATAATCTCCAGAGCGAATAAGTATCGCCTTGTAGCCTGGTTCCCTGGCAAACAGGCGTTGTATTCGTCTGGATATAGCCATCACTACATCCTTTTCATGAATCTTGCGACCTAAAGCCCCAGGGTCATCACCACCATGACCAGCATCCACGGCAATGATGACGTCTCTCATTTGCCGCGAGATCTGTTCTGCTTTTCTGATCCCGGGCTTAATCTGCTGTTCCGGGGTGTATAGGTCAACCACCAGACGATCACCATATTGCATGATCGGCTGCAGAATGAAACTGCGTGGCTTCATCTCGGAGCTCAGGTCAAGCACGATCCTGAGATCACTTTCATTTCGCCTGGCGACTCTGATTCTGGTAATACGCGTATCGGCCAGGGATATTTTCGAAATATCAGCCTTCAGAGTTGCATTATTTACGTCCAGAACTAACCGAAGCGGATCCCGTAGCATAAATATATTGTGTTCGACAGGTTTACCGAGGTCGAAAACAATCCGGGTACGTTCAGGCGAAGGTCGTACCCGGATACTGTTGATATCAACCTGAGCATAAGCGATTTCAGAGATGCTGCTGCAAACCAGGGGTATTAACAGGATCTGCCAGATTATGGCGACCCAGGTTGGTTTCAATGTTCGGGAATCCGGCTTGACGATATTTTGCAATTGACCCGGTGATGAATATATCCGGCTGCGCAAAGGAAGCTGAGCGCCTGGTCGATTGCTGGTATCGACCCATCTTCGAAAATGAAATTTAACCAGGTTTCGAAGGAAATTTGGCATCAGTCAACGTTTCCCGGGATCCTGACCTGTCACCGGAAACTCCTGGGCAAGTTTTGCGGACATCTTCTCTCCCAGAGTTGATCCGGCACACAATCGTACTATTCGGCCGCGCTCGTATACTTCCAGTTTGATCAAGAGATCAGATTTTGGCAAAGAGCCCCGACCCTTCTCTGGCCATTCTACTAGACAAAGACTGTCTTGTGAAAAATAGTCATCGATACCAACATACTCCAGTTCCGCCGGATCAGCCAATCGGTATAGATCAAAATGATAAATCTTGTAGGCACCGATCTCATAAGGCTCAACCAGTGTGAAGGTCGGACTTTTCACCGGACCTGTGTGTTGAAACTGCCGCAGCATACCTCTGCAAAGCGTCGTTTTCCCGGTACCCAGCTCCCCTTTCAGATAAATTATACCTGCACCACGACAGACGTTTGCAAGAATTTTACCGGCTCTGAGTGTCTCCGATTCATTCTCCAGAAGGATATCACCGCCCCGATATGCCATCTCACAGAGCTTCATTGTTGTGGCGATCATTGATCAATCGGCGAATGTAGGGAAACAGGTCTGTTGCCATCAGGCCGATCTCTCCCGTGTGAATTGCAGCCATGTCAGCCGCTTTTGAATGCAGACAGGCTCCCAGATGAGCCGCTTGTGTGAACGACAAACCCTGACAAATCAGCGCGCCAACAATACCCGACAAAACATCGCCCATGCCACCTGTTGACATGCCGGGATTACCATAGGGACAAATGCAGGTCGTCGTGCCGTCACAGATAAGCGTTCCTGCTCCCTTCAACAATACCACGCCACCATACTGCTCCTGTATCGACTTCACGGCCGCGAATCGATTTTCCTGAACTTCCCGACCAGTACAATGCAACAGTCTTCCGGCTTCTCCGGGATGAGGAGTTAGCACCCAGTTATCGCGATGTAATCCTGTCTTGCTGGCAATCAAATTCAGTCCATCCGCATCAACAACCAGCGGATACGTGCTTTTCAGAACTACTTGCAACATCTGTTCAGACCATGCTGTGCGGCCAAGTCCTGGACCGACTACTACTGCTGAATATTGTCTCGTGTCGACATCCAGCAGGGGTTCAAATTCCTGACCGGAATCAACACCACGTATCATAATTTCTGGTTGCATGGATATCAGCGGGGCAATGTGCCCCGGACGAGTAGCCACACTCGTCAAACCCGCACCGGTTCTGGCGGATGCGATTGCTGCCATGGCAATTGAGCCGGGCATGCCCACGTCACCACCCACTAACAGCAGATGACCGAAGAAACCTTTATTTGCATTCTTGTGGCGAGGCGGTAACTGCCTGCCTAATTTTTCAATATCCAGGATTTCTGCGGTATGAGTGATATTCGCAAAAGCTGACTCAGGCACATCGAGATTCTCAAGTTGTATTGTTCCAGCATGGTGGATACCGTCACCTGTATACAAACCGCATTTTAGTGCAATGAAGGTAACTGTGAGGTCAGCAGTTACACACGTCCCCATAACCATGCCGGTATCGGAGTTAAGCCCGGAAGGGACATCAATCGCCACCACTGGCAGTCCGCTGTTATTGATGGCTACTATCGAATCCCGGTAGGATTCCCGTACTTCACCCTTCAATCCGGTACCCAGTAATGCATCGACGATCACATCACCCTGCAGATCTGCCGGTGATCTATAACTTTCGATCCGGACACCCTGCTGCTTCGCCCATTGCCAGGCAAGACCGGCGTCACCTTGCAATTTTTCCGGGGCAGTCAGCCATCTTACATTTACCGCAATCCCCTTCTGCGCCGCCAGCCCGGCAACTATATAACCATCGCCAGCATTGTTACCCGCGCCGCACAAGACACATATACTCTGCGTTGCAGACCATCTGTCCAGCACCGCGGCCAGAGCTGCCGCACCCGCTCGACGCATCAGAATAATACCGGGAATCCCGTACTGGTTGATGGCAATCTGATCCAGTTGCCTTACCGCAGCAGATGTAAAAACGGTACTCTGCGAGACACGGTGGTCACTCATATCCTGCCCTCATCACACTGCACCAGGTCGCCAATTCAAAATTCCGGTAGACATTTTACTCACATTCGGCGGATTATAGGAGCATTACACTTGCCACTTAAGCTTTCCGTATGCCACCCGAAGATACTGCTCATGAATTGGTACAACTCGCGAAGCATATCAAGTCCTGGAGTCGTGAACTGGGATTTCAGGATCTCCGTATCGGCGGAGTAAATCTGGCCAGCGCAGAGCAACACTTCCAGGAATGGCTAACTAAGGATTATCATGGCGAAATGGCTTATATGGCCGCCCATGGGATCAAACGCACCAGGCCGGAACAACTGATACCCGGTACCAGCCGGGTACTCAGTGTTCGGATGCACTATCTTCCCACGCATACCAAACGCCAGGAGACACTTGGATCACCTCGGAAAGCTTACATATCACGATATGCGCTGGGTCGCGATTACCATAAGCTGATTCGTAAACGACTTTCCCTGTTGATAAACCGAATTGCTGCGAGCGTCGGAACGGATCGTTATTCCTTCCGTGCATTTACTGATAGCGCCCCGGTTCTGGAAAAAGCACTGGCGGAAAATTCGGGCCTGGGCTGGATTGGCAAGAATACACTGTTACTACATAAAACTGCTGGATCCTGGTTCTTCCTGGGCGAAATCTATACCGATATGCCGCTCCCAATGGATAAAACGATGCCATCCTCCCACTGCGGATCGTGCACGGCCTGCCTGGATATCTGTCCGACAGACGCATTCACTGGTCCGTATCAACTCGATGCAAGGCGCTGCATTTCGTACCTCACTATCGAGCATAAATCCAGCATACCCGAAGATTTACGGCCGCTCATAGGCAACCGGATTTTCGGCTGCGATGATTGCCAGTTGGTCTGCCCCTGGAACAGATTGGCGCACAGAACGGATGAAAAAGATTTTCATCCCAGACACGGATTGGAAGATGCTGACCTGATTACTCTGTTTAATTGGTCCAAAGAAGATTTTCTAAAGAAAACCGCAGGTTCTGCGATCCGCCGGGCCGGTTACGACCTCTGGTTACGAAATATTGCTGTGGCACTGGGCAATGCGCCTGCATCCAGCAAAATCGTGCATTCTCTTCAGGCTAAAATTCCGACTGTATCTGAGCTGGTAAAGGAACACATTGTCTGGGCGCTGGCCCAACAGCAGTTATTGCGGCAGGATCCGGGCACCTAGGTCTGGAAAAACAACTCACGATAATATTTCAGTTCCTCAATCGATTCGCGCACATCGTCCAGTGCTTGATGTAAACCTTTCTTTTTGAATCCGGAGTAAATCTCGGGACGCCAACGGCGAGCCAATTCCTTAACAGTGCTGACGTCAATCGTTCGGTAATGCAGGAAATCATCCAGTTCCGGAAGATAACGCACGATGAAGCGTCGATCCTGTCCAATGCTGTTGCCACATAGGGGAGACATCTTTTCCGCGACATGTAATTTAAGAAAATCGAGTGTGATCTTTTGCCCTTCCTGAATGGATACACCCTCGGTTCTGACCCGATCCAGGAGTCCTGATGCTGAATGATGTGACGTGTTCCATTCATCCATTGCCTGCAACAGGCTATCTTCCTGGAATATGGTAACAACTGGTCCTTCCGCAACAATTTGCAGATCAGAGTCAGTGACGATGGTTGCTATCTCCAACACGCCCTCCACCTCTGGATCCAGCCCAGTCATTTCCATGTCAAGCCAGACAAGATTGTCCGATCGAGTCACTTTATATATCCCTGCTATCATTTAAAAATGTAAGTTTACATGAATTTTCCGTGCGATACCTGCTACCCCCGGAATTCATGCACGTGCCTGCATAACAGGGTCGGAAGCTGTATCAGTATTACGCTGCAGACGGGCCTGACATGATTATCCAGTTCCGGTAGAATCGATAACCTCCAACAATCTGCCCGTGTTACGCATGTTACCTCTTGTTCTTGAACCACAAAATCTGGAGCCGCTCCTCGACAATGAGGAACTGCTCATCATCGATCTCTGCAGCAATGCAAATTATGACCAGTTCCACATACCCGGGGCTATTCACGTCGAAACCCGTGAACTGGTCAGCGGAGTAAAGCCAGCTATTGGAAAATTACCCGACCAGCAACAACTGGCAGCGTTGTTCTCCCGCATTGGCCTGTCTAAAAACCGACATGTAGTTGCCTACGATGATGAAGGAGGCGGTTGGGCTGGTCGTTTTTTGTGGACTCTGGAGGTAATTGGCCATACTGCCTGGTCCTATCTGAACGGTGGTTTGGTCGCGTGGACTAAGGAGCATCGAAGAATTGAAGTCGAACCGTCCCTGCCCGTCTCATGCGATATGGAGGTCATCATTCATCCCGATGCGATTGCGGAGAAAGAGACCGTCCTGGATGCCCTGCATGATGATCAGATCGTCATCTGGGATGCCAGGTCCGCCGATGAATTTTCGGGCCGCCGTTTATTCGCCAACAGGGGTGGACATATTCCGGGAGCGATCAACCTGGATTGGCTCGATACCATGGACCGGGACCAGGGCTTGCGAATCCGAGCTGATATTGCCGGGGTTCTGGAATCACATGGCATAACCAAAAAAAAACAAGTAATTACACACTGTCAGACTCACCATCGATCCGGATTGACCTGGCTCATTGGCAAGGCGCTGAACTACGAAATTAAGGCTTACCATGGTTCCTGGTCTGAATGGGGTAACGATCCGGATACTCCAATTGAGCAGGGCACATGAAGACACTCTTCATTTTCCTGCAGTACGTGGTGCCACAGCATCTGTGCTCGCGTATAGCTGGTTCAATCGCAGCTTGCCGCTGGCTCTGGTTGAAGAATTTGCTGATCAGGCTTTTCATTCAAATCTACAAAGTCGATATGTCCGAAGCAGTGGTAACAAATGTTGCAGCTTTTAGAAACTTCAACGAATTCTTCACCCGACAGCTAACACCAAACGCCCGTCAAATCTGTGCAGCAACCGATGCCCTGGCTTCACCGGTCGACGGTGCGGTCAGTAAAGTCGGGGCTATCAATCGTGACATACTCATTCAGGCCAAAGGCAGGGATTACTCTCTGGTAAATCTATTGGGTGGTTCTGCCGAATTAGCGCAATATTTCCTGGACGGCTCCTTTATTACCCTCTACCTCTCACCGAAAGACTACCATCGCGTCCATTGCCCGCTGGATGGCAAGCTGATCAGATCCCAATATATTCCAGGTACCCTCTTTTCCGTGAACGAGACAACTGTCACCCGTGTACCAGAATTGTTTGCAAGAAATGAGCGACTGATAATGCTGCTCGACTCTGCATATGGAAAAGTGGCAGTAATCATGGTCGGAGCAATGATCGTTGCCGGGATCAAAACAGTCTGGCATAAAAGCGCGTATCAGGCACATTCGAGTTTTACTGACAAATTGCAGGACCCGATCAGCTTTAAAAAGGGCGATGAACTGGGACAATTTCAACTCGGCTCCACCGTGATTCTGTTATTTCAATCAGGCAATATCATATGGCAGGAAGAAATTGCGGAACAACACCCGGTGAAACTTGGCGATAGACTCGCCAGTCTGAAGCCGTCACGCGAATGAACCGGGGAAGGTCAGGATTTCGCCGATCGACCCGGTGCCTGTCAGAAGCATCAGCAAGCGGTCAATTCCAACCGCAACTCCGGCACAGTCTGGCAAGCCATGCTTCATGGCAGATAACAATCTGTGATCCACGGGGATCAGTGGCAATTGCGCCAGCCTGCGACTTGTGTTATCCGCCATGAATCGATCGTGCAGTTCGTCCGCATCTGTGAGTTCAAGATACCCATTGGCAATTTCCATCTGCTGAATGTAGAGTTCAAACCTATGTGCTACCAGATCTCCCTCTGAATTTACGCCTGCATCCGACAGCGCTGCCTGACAAACCGGGAAATCATAGATGAAGGTTGGTTCTTTCAGCCCGGATTCCAGTTTCTCGCGCATCAACAAATCCAGACAAAAGCTCCGTGTCATCGCTTCCGATTCAAAGCTGAGCTGAGTCTCATCAATATCTACATTATCAGTTACCAGTTCCACAAGATTTTTGACACTGACCTGATGCGGGTTGTCGTTGAAAAATTGTTCGAAAAGGCGACGATAACTTATCTTTTTGAATTCATCTGATCCAAGAATTCCGCCAATTAACTCTTCTACTTCCTTCATCAGTGCAAAATGGTCAAAACCAACCCGATACCACTCAAGCATGCTGAATTCGGGATTGTGAAATACCCCTGACTCTCCTCGCCGAAAAGCCTTGCAAATTTGAAAGATTGAGCCGGAACCAGCAGCAAGCAAGCGCTTCATGTGAAATTCGGGTGACGTTTGCAAGTACCAGGTTACTGTACTGTCTCGGGTTTCAAAGCTGCTCAGGCAGGGATCAATGGCAGTATTTCTGCTCAGCAGAGGCGTCTCTACTTCGACTACTTCATGATCCTTGAAAAAAGATCGAATTTTTTCCAACAATCCGGAACGAGCGAGAATATGTTCGGTGGTTGCAACTGGCTGCCACTCAAGAAGATCCAGCTCTATGTCATGATTTGACACGATTCTGATATTCTCCGGTTCTGGTATCTATCCGAATAACTTCACCTATACTCAGGAATAACGGCACCTTGACGATTGTACCGGTGCTCAGCGTGGCTGGTTTGGTTCCACCACTGGCGGTATCACCTTTCAAACCGGGATCTGTTTCGACAATCTCCAATTCAACGAAGTTGGGCGCCGCGACACTGATCGGCACATCATTCCACAATGTCACCGCGCAGGTATCCTGCTCTTTCAGCCAGGGCAGACAATCGGTAACCGCTCTTTTATCCGCGCCAACTTGTTCAAAACTGCCATCCGTTCGCATAAAATACCAATATTCTCCATCGGTATACAGATACTCCATGTCTGTTTCCATAACGTCAGCGGCTTCTATCGATTCCCCTGATTTGAAGGTTCGCTCCCACACCCTACCGGTTTTCAGATTCCGCAATTTGACCCGGTTGAATGCCTGACCCTTGCCCGGTTTCACAAACTCATTTTCAAGGATTGAGCACGGATCACCTTCCAGTAAAACTTTAAGACCTGATTTGAATTCATTGGTAGAATAGCTTGCCATTGTAACCTCTCTCGCCAAGCAAAATGTTAATGATACCTGTATCTGATCAGAGTTGGCAGCGTCAATCCTGGCAGGAGCTATTGTCTTCTGCACATCTGAGTGTGCATGATCTTCTCAAGCACCTTGAATTGGATCCGGCACCCTCCGAGTGGCTGGATGAACCTGAATTTCCCTTGTTTGCACCCGCACCCTATATATCCCGAATAGAGAAAGGCAATAACTGCGATCCATTGCTGCTGCAAGTATTGCCACATATCAGTGAGGCTAGCAATCCACCTGATTATTCTGAAGACCCCCTCGGTGAGTTGTCCTACACCCGGCAGAAGGGGCTGTTACACAAATACCATGGTCGAGTTCTCATCATTGCCTCTGGCACCTGCGCTATTAACTGCCGATATTGCTTCAGGCGACACTTCCCCTATCACGATCAGCAACCCGACTCGAATACATGGAACTCGATATTCAACTATATCGCTGAGGATCCTTCTGTTTCAGAGGTGATTCTGTCAGGCGGTGATCCGTTGGTATTGAATGACGTCAGGCTGGCGTGGATTGCCGCGGAACTGGCCAAAATAGTTCACGTCAAGCGATTGCGAATTCATTCACGCTTGCCCATTGTGATTCCACAGCGAATATCCCCTGCCCTGCTCGAATGGGTTGGACAGACTCCGCTTCAAATCGTCATGGTGATACACTGCAATCATCCCAACGAACTTGATGATCAAGTCGCTTTGTACCTGCAAAAGCTGAGCCGGGCTGGTGCATCTCTGCTCAATCAAAGTGTTCTGTTGGCAAACGTCAATGATTCAGCTGAAACACTCATTGCACTGTCTGAGAAACTGTTTCGCATCGGCGTTCTACCTTACTACCTTCACATGCTGGATCGAGTTTCCGGAGCCAGCCATTTTGAAGTACCTGTCCATACAGCCAAAAAAATATACGGTAAGGTGGCTTCCGGACTGCCAGGCTACCTGGTGCCAAGACTGGTGACAGATCAACCGGGCACCAGTTCAAAGACACTGATCTTGCCCTGATCTTTCCTGAATCAGAATGTTTCGCTTACAGATCCGTGTTCCGGTGGTCAATATTGATGCACAAGAACGAGGCGATCCAGTGAACCTAGAAACCGCAGTTGAACACGAATATGGGGTGAGCGATGGGGCGTCACGGCAAGGCGCGGCTCGCAGGCAATGGCCGCCACCCTTGCCAAGAGACGTAACGCAGCTGTGGCGACCCAGCGCCAGCCCAGATTTGTGTAGCGACCTGCGTTCACCCATTGGGTGAGGAATAACATCAAGCTTGGTTCTCCTTCATCAGTCACTTACGATAGTTTTGAGCGGTCAACTGCGGTTTCTAGGTTCAATGGCCCACAATAACAATCCTCCGGCAAAGCCGGAGGTATTTCGATCGGGAGCCCCTCAAAGG
>CAZNFE010000004.1:8864-24442 GCA_964571945.1 uncultured Pseudomonadales bacterium | reverse complement strand
CATATGAAAAATTTCTTCTGCAAGTTCAACGACACCCTCCATCTTCGATGTCCCCCCGGTGAGCACAACGCCTGCTGCCACCAGATCTTCGAACCCGCTTCTTCTCAATTCCGCCTGAATTAAGGTAAACAATTCGTCATACCTTGGTTCAACCACCTCTGCCAGAGCCTGACGTGACAAATCTCTATCTGCCCGGTCGCCAACACTGGGTACTTTGACCATTTCGTTTTCACCTGCAACTTTGGCCAGCGCACAGGCAAATTTTATTTTTATTTCCTCAGCATGCGGAGTTGGGGTTCTAAGAGCCATTGCTATATCGTTGGTTACTTGATCGCCCGCAATTGGAATAACTGCCGTATGTTTAATTGCACCGTCGGTGAATATTGCTATATCAGTAGTACCACCACCGATATCAACCAGACAGACACCCAGTTCTTTCTCATCTTCTGTAAGAACAGCTTGACCTGACGCCAATTGCTGAAGAACAATTTCTTCTAATTCCAGTCCACACCGACGAATACACTTTTCGATATTCTGCGCCGCATTTACCGCACAGGTAACCAGGTGAACTTTCGCTTCCAGTCGAACACCTGACATACCCAACGGTTCTTTTACGCCCTCCTGGCTATCTATCACATATTCCTGCGGCAAAATGTGCAATATTCTCTGATCAGCAGGAATAGCGACCGCCTGCGCAGCGTCTATGACACGTTCTATGTCTGGTTGAAATACTTCGTGATCTCTTATCGCTACAATCCCATGAGAATTCATGCTTCGTACATGATTACCAGCAATTCCCGCAGAGACTGAATGAATCTGGCATCCTGCCATAAGCTCTGCTTCTTCAACTGCACGTTGTATCGACATAACTGTGGATTCGATATTGACTACCACCCCTTTCTTTAATCCACGCGATGGATGACTTCCTATACCGACGACTTCAATAAGTCCTTCAGGAGTCACTTCACCGACGATACACACGACCTTGGAAGTTCCTATATCCAATCCAACAATCATCTGATTTTCAGAAGCTGTACTCATAGTGTTATATCTCTCTCAATGCCATTAACTTCAGCGTAACACCCTACCTGACACCTACCACGCCTCCAGTCCACCGCCACTCCATTCGGGTAGCGAGTATCAATGCCTGCAATATCAGCGAATCGCTCTCCGGACTCCAAAGTCCTGTATACTTTGAGGAACCTGCGCATTCTCGCCATGACGTCTTCGTTTCCCAGCGTCACGGAAATGTCTCCCAGGACAAACGACCAGCCTCCGCGCACATTCAAATTAAGAGAAGTTATCTTCTTCCCCGTTACCCCAACAACACTGTTCAGTTTCTGAAATTGCCACATTACAAGCCGCCCCGATCCTTTCGGGCCTACCAATCGAGGCAGGTCTTCATCATTCAGAAATTCCGAATGAAATACATCACCCGTACTGTTAAGAAAGGAACTTTCATTCCAGAGTGCCAAAGGCACTTGCTCCTCGACGAAAATGCTCATTCTGTCCGGCCACATCTTTCGAATCTTCGCATGCTGTAACCAATCCATTTTTTCCAGTCCAGCTTTAATCTCTTCTAATGTCATGGTTTTCAGGTCCATGCCGCTCAACTGACTGTTTAGCGCGTCTATCTTTCTGTTTGAAGTGATACCTTCAATATCGATGTACTTGACATCGACAGCTAAAAAAGACTCAAGCGGGCCGCTAACCAGAGGCACGATCACGAAAATCAGCCCTACAATCAGAATGGTTCTAACCGTTTTCTTATGCCGGGAGGTTTCCATTGTCATTTTTCTTCGTCTCATTGTTCACCGGCCTTGCTATTAACCCAAAGCGCAGCAATATTCCGTGCCAGTTTCGCAGTTTCACCAGCGCCTTGCGTTATAACAATGTCACCATCCTCAATCAGATCCGCCAATACCGCGGGTACACCTTCAATTCGCTCCACGTAAATCGGATCTACTCGCCCGCGCTGACGAATACTTCCGCAAAGGCTCCGACTGTCTGCCCCGCTGATCTCCTTTTCACCTGCCGGGTAAACTTCCAGTAGGATCAATAAATCCACCTGGGAAAGTACATCCACAAAATCCTCATACAAATCACGGGTTCTTGTATATCTATGGGGTTGATAGATCATCAATAATCGCCTACCCGGCCAACCCGTACGTATTGCCTCAATGTTGGCCTGCACTTCTCTTGGGTGGTGGCCATAATCATCCACAAGCAAAAACGTTCCCTGGTTGCTTTTAAATGCACCATGCTGTTCGAATCTTCGCCCAACACCTTCAAACTTTGCTAATCCGTTACATATGTCAGGAGCGGAGACACCTTCATCTGATGCCACTGCAATGGCTGCTGTTGCGTTGAGTACATTGTGACGCCCTGGCATATCCACAGAGATATTTAACTCATCACCCTGTGGTTTTCTTTGAACCTTAAATGTACTCATCTTGCCCGTCTGGGTCATTTTCCTGATTGAGTAGTCCGCTTTGGTGGAAAATCCATAACTCACGACGTTCCTGTTAAACTCCGGTATAATCTCTCTGATTTCCGGATCATCGATGCAGACAACCGCAACACCATAAAATGGAAGGTTGTGCACGAACTCCACAAAAGCATGCTTCAACTTATCGAAACTACCTTCATATGTACTCATGTGATCAGCATCAATGTTGGTTAGTACCACTACCATTGGCTGCAGATGCAAGAATGAAGCATCACTTTCATCTGCTTCAGCAACGAGATATCGACTGGCACCTAGCTGAGCATTGGAATGAGCACTCTTCAGCAATCCTCCAATAATAAATGTAGGGTCAAACCCTCCCCTGGCGAGAACTGATGCAATCATGCTTGTAGTGGTTGTCTTCCCGTGAGTACCGGCTACGGCAATTCCATGTCTGTAACGCATTAGCTCTGCCAACATCTCGGCTCTTCGTACGACTGGCACATGATTCCTGTAGGCTGTAAGCACTTCCTGGTTTTCTTTGCTGATTGCGCTGGAACATACAACCACATCGGCATCTGCAATATTTCTGTTAGCATGTTTGTATGCAATCGTTACACCCATACTTGCCAGGCGTTCTGTTACCGAAGTCCGGTTTAAATCAGAACCTGATATCTGGTATCCCTGATTTAGTAAAATCTCCGCGATGCCACACATGCCTGCACCACCGATGCCAACGAAGTGGATTTTTTTTATCCGCCTCATTTCGGGGATTTCGAGCACGCTTAGCTTGTCAGATTTTTTAGCCATTCTGACCCCTCGGCTTCGCTGTTACCAACCTTTGCTCATAATCAATCCGCAGCAAGATAGCGATTAGCATTGTGCTAACCATTAAACTGTTACCGCCATAACTGACGAATGGCAACGTTAATCCTTTCGTGGGGAGCAACCCAAGATTCACTCCAAGATTGATGATGATCTGGCTGGCAAGTGACAACGAGATACCAAAAGCCAAATAGGCAGCAAAAATGTGGTTCCCGGATTGAGCTCGTTTACCGATTAAAAAACCTCTCACAATCAAACAGCCAAACAATAAAACTATGAGTGTTGCACCGATGGCTCCCAGTTCTTCAGCGACAACCGAAAACAGAAAGTCCGTGTGGGCCTCTGGGAGGAAGAAAAGTTTCTGAATGCTGTTGCCTACCCCAAGACCAAACCATTCACCTCTGCCAAAGGCAATCAATGCTTGAGTTAGCTGATATCCTCCGGAAAATTGATGTTCCCACGGATCAGTAAAGACGCTAACCCTGGCCAGGCTGTATGGGCGCAAGATCGCTACAAGCAGACCAATTATCAAACTGGCGCCCGCAACAGCAAGAAATTTCTTCAACGGCACGCCCGCCATGAATATCAACCCCATAACAGAAGACATGATCACTACCACCGCCCCAAAATCAGGCTCCAGCAGCAATAGAATTGAAATCATGAAAACCAGAGCCAGTGGTTTGAAAAATCCAGTCCAGTTATTTTGTAACTCCTCTTTTCTGCGAACCAGGTATCCGGCCATGTATACAATCACGAACAGTTTCGAGAATTCAGAACCTTGAATTGAAAAAAAGCCCAATGAAATCCACCTGGTACTGCCATTAACCTCACGTCCGATACCCGGTATCAGCACTGCAATCAGCAACGCAAATGTAACCGTTAGCAATATCCAATCAATTTTCTGCCAGGTACTTATGGGGATAGTCAGGTTGAGGCACCCTATAGCCAGGCTAATAGCGATATACGCGCTGTGCTTAAATAATAAGTGCAGTGGGCTTCCATAGATCTTTTGGGAAATCTCAGTAGTAGCTGATGCGACCATGACAAACCCAACCAGGAGCAACGTGATCACCACCAACGACAACACGGAGTCGAAAGGTAATTGCACCTTCTGATCCGTGTGTCGTCTTACAGCCATGGTGCTACCCATCATCACACTCCAGATTTTCTATTGACATAATCATTTACCAGGTGGTCAAACGATTCGCCACGATGTACGTAATCTCTAAACATATCGAAGCTGGCACAAGCCGGTGAGAACAAAACCACATCTCCGGCACAAGCCTTGTCCATTGCCTGCAAAAATGCTGTTTCCATATCAAAACATTGCACCACATCAACAACGTCAGAAACCGCTGATTGAATCACGTTTGAGTCTCTACCAAACAAAATCACTGATTCAACGTGCTCACTCATACACTCTCTAAGCCGGGTAAAATCAGCTCCCTTTCCTTCACCTCCTGCAATCAGAATGAGTTTTCCATTATGGCCTTCTGCCAGACCGCAAACGGCAGCAAGTGTAGAGCCTACGTTGGTTGCTTTCGAATCGTTGTAGACTTCTACGCCATCTATCTCTGCCGCAAGGGCACACCGGAACGGCAAACCTTCAAAACTCCGGAGCGTATCGATGATCGCCTGCAAAGGTAAATCCGCGGCATCCGCAATCACGATGCTTGCCAGCGCGTTGATCACATTGTGCTTTCCTCGAACTTTCAATTCGGCCACAGGTAACAACATCTCCTCACCCAACATCAGAACCAGCCGTCCGTCGTACTGACCCAATCCTGATTGCTTGTCTGTCGAAGGCTTTTCTTCGCCAAAACTCCATACATTCGCATTGAGTCTATCCACGTCAGACCATGTTTCTTCGGCTCTATTGACGACCACCCGGGAACACTGATCGAAAATCCTCTCTTTGGCGTCGCGATATTCACGTTCGCTTGCGTACCGATCCAGATGGTCTGAACTGATATTCAGAATAGTTGCAACTTTCGCAGCAAGATGTTCCGTTGTTTCCAGCTGAAAGCTGGAGAGTTCAAGCACATACAACTGTGTATCGCTACCAAGCAGATCGAGCGCTGGCACCCCCAGGTTTCCACCAATACCAACCTTCAAACCCGATCGCGTCGCCATTTGCCCAACCATCGTGGTCACCGTACTCTTCCCATTCGAGCCGGTTATCGCCACAATCGGTGCCCTGGCATATTGCCTGAACAGATCTATGTCACCCGTGACAGAAACTCCTTCACCTATAGCAGATACTATTTTTCTATTGTTCAGGGGTACCCCAGGGCTCACAATCAACTCTTGCACCTGACGGAAATTCAGTCGCCATTCTGCACCTGTGCTGACCTGGATTTCCGGCATCTCTTTCTGTAAATGTTGCAAATATGGCGGATTATCATGGTCATCTACCACAGCGAAAGGTATCCCTCTTGTATGGAAGTATCGCGCGCAGGAGTACCCGGTTTTCCCCAGCCCTACAATGACCTTACGTTCAGAAACTGTCACTGGTTGAATTCCTTCTTTAAACCCCGGGAGGATGCATCAGCCAATTGCATGTCGCACCTCTTCATAGTCGCTGTAATGGACTCTTTCTCCTTCGATTTCCTGATAATCTTCATGTCCTTTTCCAGCAATCAGTACTACATCATTCCTATTTGCCCGATCGATCGTCCTGCGAATCGCTTGTGAACGATCCGGTTCTACAATCACGTGATCGGGATTTTTCACTCCTGAGAGAATATCTTCTATAATTATTTCAGCTGACTCATGACGAGGATTGTCATTGGTCACAACCACATGGTCGCTCAAATGGGCAGCAATGTTTCCCATTTGCGGCCTCTTGCCACGGTCGCGGTCGCCACCACATCCAAACAAACACCATAATTCGCCAGCACAGTGACTTCGGAGTGTCGTTAGGACATTACTCAGAGCATCTGGTGTATGTGCATAGTCGATAACAATGTGAAGACCTTCGGGTGACTCAATTCGGTCCATTCGTCCACGGACATTATGAATTTTTCCCAACTGCCTGATTACCTTATCCAGAGCAAAGCCTTCAACGCACAATACACACATGGCAGCCAGCAGATTACTTACATTGAAGTACCCATAAAGCCTGGTTGTAAGCACGGCTTCTCCCCAGGGTGAGTGAACCGTTGCGGTGGTTCCCTGCTCACTTTGAGAAATATCTGTACAGTACACATCAGCTGCCGAATTTACCGTACTAAAGCTGAAAACCTGCATGCGCTGTTCCAGTTCTCCAATCAATTCACGCCCGAATGAGTCATCGTAATTGAGAACTGCGATCTGTAATTCCGGGAAATCAAATAGATGTTTTTTTGACTCCCGATAGAGTTCATCATCTTTATGGTAATCGAGATGATCTCTGGTTATGTTTGTGAATACTGCCACACGCAGGCAGGTACCATTCAGGCGCCCCTGATCCAAGCCGTGCGAAGATGCCTCCAGAGCCACTGACCCTGCACCGTCAGCCAGCATCTCAGCCAGATACTTCTGAACATCTGTCGCACCGGGAGTAGTTAACCCAAAGGACTTGAGTCTGTCTTTAATTCCATAGCCCAGCGTACCGATAACTCCGCAACTAACACCTAATTCGTTCAATGCCTCTGCAATATAGCTGCAGCAGGAGGTTTTACCATTGGTCCCGGTTATCGCGATTATTTTCATCTTCTCAGAAGGATTGTCGTAGAATCTACTCGCAATGATGCCTATCTCGGAATTAAGACCATCCACAGACTGGCTGGGTACGCCTATGCCTTTTTTCAATTCAACCGGTAACACACCCTGCTCTTCATAGATAACTGCAACTGCACCATTCCTAATTGCTTCCTTTACAAATTGCCTGCCATCTGATTCCAGACCAGGAACCGCAAAAAACAGGTCGCCTGGTTCCACCAGACGGCTATCCTGTTTCAATCCAGACACCACCAGAGTTTCCGGTAATCCGCTTGCCGGAAATATATCCCTGATCACTTTACCTGGACTTCCGTTAGTCATCAGGCTGCCTTCTTAACATTGTTGGGAGGTACATTCATTAGCCTTAAAGCTCCGGACAGCACCCGTGAGAACAAAGGTGCTGCAATAGAGCCACCGCCATATTTCACGGCTTTCGGATCATTGATCATTACAACAGCAACCAATCTGGGATTGTCAGCCGGAGTAATGCCTGCAAAGAATGCTATATGATGTGTGTCCTGGTAGCCTTGCTCGTTGACTTTTCGTACAGTGCCAGTCTTCCCGGCGACCGTATATCCTTTAATCCTGGCACGAGTACCAGTACCATCAGTTACTACGCTACTTAGCATGCTCATTAATTCAGATGCCACAACCTTGTCCATGACACGCACTTCGCTCGTCTCTGGTGACTTCATAAAAGAAATCGAACGCTTCAGTCCACCCGTGGCAATCGTGAGGTATGCTGCTGCAAGTTGCAGAGGTGTCACCGTAAACCCGTATCCATAGGCAAAGGTCGTCCTTTCGATATCCTTCCACCTTCGGTGATTAGGCAGTATTCCGCCACTTTCTCCCGGGAACCCGCTACCGGTCGAGCGCCCAAAACCAATCGCACTGAACATATTCCATACTTCATGCTCATCAAGTGCGAGAGCTATTTTAGAGATCCCGACCTGACTGGAATGTGCAATAATATTTCGAAGATCCATAACTCCTCTATTACGTGGATCCCGAATTGTCTTGCTGCCAACTCGCACAAACCCAGGGCTTGTATCTATTTTCGACTGGCTGTTAAACACACCCGTCTCAAGGGCTACTGCGACCGTAAACGGCTTCACCGTGGAGCCCGGCTCAAACACGTCAGTGATAGCCCGGTTTCGCACATGGGCTAGATTTATTTTCGTTCTGTTATTTGGATTGAACGCTGGTTGATTAACCATGGCGATGACTTCTCCAGTAGCAACATCAAGTATTACCACTGATCCGGATTCAGCTTTATAGTGTTTTACTGCGGTCTTCAATTCTCGATACGCATGATACTGAACTCGCAAGTCCAGGCTGAGATACAATGATCTACCAGGCCTCGCTTCTTCCAGAGGACGTATGTCTTTAACTATCTGGCCATACAAGTTCTTCAACACTTCCTTTTTCCCTGGCGATCCCTTTAGCCAATCGTCGTAAGCCAGCTCCAGCCCTTCCTGCCCAATGTCATCAATATCAGTGAATCCCACGACTTGCGCGGCAACTTCTCCAGCGGGATAAAATCGGTGGAACTCTCTTCTGACATGCACACCGGGAAGATTCAGCCTGGTAACCTTTTCGACGCTCTCTGGTGGAAGATGTCTTTTTAAATAGACAAAGTTTTTCTCACTGTTTTTGGCAAGCTTTTCTCTAAGCAACTGAGAATCAATTCTTAGAAAACCCGCAAGCAATTCAGTTTGCATTGCGTCACTGCCAAACAACCGGGGTTTCACCCACAAAGATCCAACCGGACTACTAACAGCAAGCGGTTTCCCGCGGCTATCCCGTATCATGCCCCGGTGCGCTTCTATTTGAACAACTCGCAAAGTTCGTGCATCACCTTGCTTTTGTAAGAACGCCTGATCACTGAACAGCAGGTCAAAAACTCTCCCGATCATGACCAGGGAAATGATCAACACTGCACCAATTATCAGATTTAACCTGAGGTAGGTCATCTCCTGGTTCCGCTCCTGGTTGCAATCTGTTCCATAATGCACACTCGCTCATGTCCTGGCCTGTTTTCGAAAAAACTAGCGACCGCTCTCAGTCACCATCACAATTTCGTCCGGCGCAGGCACCCGCATGGCTAATTTTGAATGGGAAATTTTTTCGACTCTGCTGTATTCTGACCAGGCGCTCTGTTCCAGCAGTAATTTCTCGTATTCATGATCCAGGAAATCCTGTTGTTTTTGCAGATTCTGTAACTCCCCGTAGAGCTGTCTGTTTTTATGCACCACATAGATCACCCCAACAGCGGACACAAGCATGACTGACAACAGAACCAAGGCGGTTAACACGGATCGGTTGATGAGCCATGCATACAATTTGATGAGAACATCCGTTTGTGCCAGCATCACTGTGTCCTATGCCCCTCTATGTCAGTTCCTCAAGTCGCTTTTCCTAGAGCCTGGCTGCAATTCGCATCACCGCACTTCTTGCACGTGGATTACGTTTTATCTCCTCTGCACCTGGTTTTATCGCTTTACCTATTCTCCTGATTTTTCTATTTAGCAGCTCATCTCGAATCGGCAATTTCCCTGGAAAAGGATCACCCTTTTCCTGTTCCCTCATAAATCGTTTTACAATCCTGTCTTCCAATGAATGGAAACTGATAACTACCAACCTCCCATTTGCCGCCAGTACCTCTAAAGCTCCTTCTAATCCGTCTCGCAGATCATCCAATTCATGATTGATGTGGATTCGCAACGCCTGAAAACTTCTGGTCGCCGGATGCTTATGTCTGTCACGGAAGGGAATCGCTTCTTCAATGAGACCCACCAGATCAAGCGTTGTTGAGATATCCCGCTGCACACGCTCAGTGACGATTTTCCTGGCAATTCTCCTGGCGAATCTCTCCTCTCCATATTTTTTGATGACAGTTGCAATGTCTTTTTCTTCCGCAACTCGTATCCAGTCTGCAACCGTATCCCCCTCGGTTTGATTCATCCGCATATCAAGGGGACCCACTTCACGAAAACTAAATCCTCTGTTAGCATCATCCAGTTGTGGGGATGAAACACCCAGATCCATTAGTACGCCGTCCAGTGGCCCCATCCCGATCTCAGCAACGATCTTCTCCAGTGATGAGAAGGAACCGTGTACAACGCTAACCCTGGGCTCCTCTTTGAATGCAATTCGAGCGTGCCGTATTGCCTCCAGGTCCTTATCAATCACCAGCAGGTGTCCATTGGCACCCAGTCTTGACACTATTTCCGCGCTGTGTCCTCCGCGGCCGTATGTGCAATCAACGTACTTCCCTTGAGAGTCGTTCATCAACGCATGCACTGCTTCTTTCAACAACACAGTCGTATGGTTCATGGTATTTACCCGTCACAGAACCTGGTTGGTACGCTGTTCACAGCAAAATTGACAATCAGCCCGCAATTCTGAGAAATGGTCAGGTCATACGGTTTTTCTCGTCGATTCCTCCCAACTCTTCTAAAGAGATAAATTCTGAAGTTCAGCGGGACCCTCCAGAGTCGAATCACCTTCCACCCAGGCGTCCCTTCTCTCTTGCCAGTGATCCTCACTCCATAATTCCAACTTATGTCCCTGGCCTAACATCACTGCCTTTCTCTCTAAATTCGCATACTGGCGCAACGGCGGTGTTAGCAGAATTCTGCCATTCGCATCCAGATTGATATCAGTCGCATGGCCGATAAGCAGTCTCTGGACACGCCTTGATGCAGGATTGAAGCTCGAAAGGGACTCGACCTTACGCTGGATGTCTTCCCATCTGGGTAGCGGGTAAACAAGCAGGCAGCGTTCATCGGTATCTATTGTTACTACCAGATGTCCGTTACAATGCTCTGATAACAACTCACGATAACGGGTGGGGACAGCAAGTCTGCCCTTGGCATCCAGATTGATATTGTTGATTCCTCTAAACAAAACCCATTTCCCACAGGATGAACGTTAATTCCGCACTATTCCCACATATATGCACATTTACCCACTTTTATTCACAATGCACAGTAAAAGCCGCCAGCCCCCTTGTCAAGCGCAGTGAAAAGCGATTCCAAGCTGAATTTGTCTTTAAAACACAATAACTTAGCGAGAAAAGCGCATCCCCAAGTCAGGAGCTTTCAGGAAGGTTCTTGATTACAATTAGATAGGGTATAAACTTAAAGTGATTTATTAAGTATTTGGCATGTTTAGATTATTTGGGAATAATATATCCCTTAAATATAACAAGAGTTAACCTATAAGCCGGGTTCTGTCTTGGACAATCATTCATCTGGGATGCACGTCACCATGCACCTCTCGCGACCTACCCGAATCCTCGATGCGGACCACATAATGGATTCCTATTTGGTCTTGCTCCAGGTGGGGTTTACACTGCCACGAATGTCACCATTCGTGCGGTGCGCTCTTACCGCACCATTTCACCCTTACCTAAACGGGATAAACCAATCAGGCGGTATATTTTCTGCTGCACTTTCCGTGGGCTCACGCCCCCCAGGTGTTACCTGGCACCTCGTCCTGTGGAGCCCGGACTTTCCTCCAGCCATGTGCTCGTGAACGAGACATGTCCAGCGATTGTCTGGTTAACTCTTCGGTCAGAATAGCGTTCAAATCTATTGAACTCAAGCGCTTCAGGTATTGTTGTTTGCCTCTTTCAACTTGAGTATCAGTTGATACAACGCCTGCTTGCTTTCTCCGGTCAGTTTATGGGCGACAGCAGCCGCTTTCCGTGGTGGGAATTCATCCGACAGCACCTTGAGCAAGAAAGGCACATCAGTGATCGTTTCCTGATCCACCCGACCACCGAGCAACAAAACGAACTCCCCCCTGGCGAGCATGTCCCCTTTTGCAAAACTGGCGATCGCATCATCCAGTTGCTGACGAACCACCTGTTCATGCAACTTGGTTAATTCTCTGGCAACAGCGACCAATCGTGATCCGCCAAAGACAGCTTTCATGTCATTTAGTGTACTGACAATTCTGTGGGGTGCCTCAAAAAAAACCATTGTTCTGGGTTCATCAGCAAGGGATTGCAGGCGCTTCAGTCTTCCATGCGCCCTTGCTGGCAAGAATCCCTCAAAAACAAATCGATCTACCGGCATACCCGTTACACTCAATGCAGCCATCAGGGCACTCGCACCAACCACAGGGATCGTTCTGATTGCAGCAGAAATCGCCAGATCCACCAACCTGAAACCAGGATCCGAAAGAAGAGGTGTGCCCGCATCTGAAATCAAAGCGATATTCTGGCCATTCTTGATCTTTTCTATTAGAACGGGAGCATATTCTTTTTCGTTATGGTCATGCAGAGCAACTAGTCGCGTTTTTATATTCAACTGCCTTAGTAGCTTTACACTGTGCCGCGTATCCTCGGCCGCGATAAGATCAACATCCGACAATATCCGCCTGGCACGATCAGATATATCTTCAAGGTTACCAATTGGAGTGGCAACGATATATAAACTTCCCACTGACATCCCAGGTTCCCCTAACCGCTGCTACTGTTCTACATCCATCATGGCTGGATTATATTGTACATGAGAATAATTTCTCTGATCATATTCATTCACTGTACCAGTACACATCACAGCGTAGTAATATCCAGCTTTAGTGTCGCACCACCAGTAGAAGCTCATGAAACAATATCTGTACTTTTCTCTGTTCCTATCCATCACACTCGTGCTAGCAGCATGTGCTTCACAGCCAGGCCCGGAAACTACCCAGAAAAAAAATGATAAAACCATGCAGGGAAACGTGCAAAGCCTGCTGGTTGCAGCAGCACGAACATCTTCACCCGAGTCCAACTCGCTCAAACTGAAGGCTATCGAAATCCTGCTCTCCCGGCAGGACTTTCCGGAGGTGGCACTGATCCTGCCAACAATCCTTGAGAGAGACCTAACGACGTCGCAAAAAATAAAGTATGCCGGGATTCAGGCAAGACTTGCTCTGTCCAGAAATCTTCCGAAAGAGGCTTTAACCTGGCTTTCGTCAGCCCATATCCCGGACGCTGAAATTTCTTTGCATGATCAGCTGTCGCTCAGTGAAACGAGAGCTGCAGCATACTACCAGGCGAGAAGCTTTCTTGCCGCTGCCACCGAATTAATCTTTATCGATAGTTTGTTGAAAGGTCAGAAACTTCAGTCAAATCACGAAAATATCTGGAGTGCTCTCACTGAACTGCCCGAACACACATTGACCAATCTGGCCACCAAAGCTGTTACCAGCGACATAAGAGGATGGTTATCACTGGCTGCACTGGCGAAAAAGTACCGAAACAATCCGACCAGGCAACTACAAGAACTCAATAAATGGAGACAAATCTGGTCACACCATCCTGCAGCAAAGCAATTACCCGCCAGCCTGACCCTGTTGAATAACATTGTACGAAATCAACCCAAACAGATCGCACTGCTCCTGCCTCTGCAAGGGGAACTCTCTATATACGGCGCGGCCATCAGGGATGGGTTTCTGGCGGCACATTATCAGAACAAGGTACACAGTGATTCATCACCCGGTATCTCTATCTACGATTCTTCTGTGTCTGATATTCGGCAAGTATATAAACAGGCCATAGATGAAGGTGCTGAATTTGTAATCGGCCCGCTTGACAAAAACAAGGTTTCTCAGCTCATGGAATCGTCCGGGCCAAATGTTCCAGTTCTGGCATTGAATCGCGCAGCCAGCGCAAACAATATGCAGCAAGGTAAAACCGGATACTTTTACCAGTTCAGCCTGTCCCCGGAAGACGAGGTTGTTCAAGTAGCAAAGCAAGCCTGGCAGGAGGGCCTAAGGCGTGCATTGGTGATAGTACCGGACGATGAGTGGGGTGTACGAAATAGTACGATCTTTATGGATACCTGGAATGCCATGGGCGGCCAGATTGCTGACGTTACATTTTTCACTAACAGCAAAGATTACTCTAAAATGGTGCAAACATTACTGGAGGTGGATGAGAGTGAGAAACGAGCATCAAATCTTCGGCGAACTATCCGAGATCGATTTGAATTCGATCCGCGTCGGAGAAAAGATGTCGACTTTATCTTCCTGTTAGCTAACCCGGTTCAGGCAAAAGGCATTAATCCAACCCTGGCTTTTTTCTATGCAGAAGATTTGCCGGTCTACTCAACCTCACTTATAAATTCAGGCTCAGATTCACGCCTTGATTCAATCGATCTGAATGGGATCAGATTCTGCGATATCCCCTGGAGACTCACAGAATCAGGAACCCTGTTCAGTGCCATCCAGGAAAATTGGCAAGCTTCCAGTGGGCCCCTGGGTCCTTTCTTTGCTCTCGGAGTTGATGCCTATCATCTGTTTCCCAGGTTGAATCAGTTAGAGGAAATTCCTGATTACAAAATATTTGGCATGACTGGTATTCTCACTTTGAATTCTGACAGAGTCATTATCAGGCGTTTGACCTGGGCTCAAATTCGAAATGGTAAAGTCATGGCGATTCCATTGGTAACTGAGCACTCACCTGCATCTGTCCAAGCAACGGATTACCAATGAACACACACAAACTTCCTGCGCATCTCCGCTCCGGTCAGATTGCCGAACAGACTGCGCTAACATTTCTTACCTCCAAAGGATTAGAACTGCTGGAACAGAACTATCGAACGAAAACCGGTGAAATCGATATCATCATGCGCGATGACGATACGCTGGTATTCGTTGAAGTTAGGTATCGAAAGAGCGATCGCTTCGGTTCCGGCGCTGAGTCGGTCACAAGTGCAAAAAGAAAACGTATAATAAACACAGCCAGCCAATTTATTGCAAAGAGAAAATATACTGCGTGGCGATGTCGCTTCGACGTAATTTCTGCTAGCGGACACCTGGATAATGGTATGAAGCTGGATTGGATCAAGAATGCTTTTGACTAATTTGCTCCGGTCGCTGACCGCATCCGGACATGCATGAATCAGGGGATATATTATGAGACACATTTTAGTCATTTTGATTTTCTGCCTTGGGCTATCTGGTTGTTCCAGCGTCATGAAGGCTTCCGGGTCACCCATCTCGGAAAACTACAGCAAACGAACGACCGGCACACTCCTTGATGATCAGAGTATCGAGAACCGGGCTTATGCCAATGTCGCCAATGCGGCTCCTGAGCTTAAAACAGCACATGTGGTCATTGTCAGCTTCAATGGAGTAGTACTGCTGGCAGGGCAAGTAGCTTCCAACGACCTCCGAGATCTTGCAGAAACCACTGTTAAGAACATGCGTAAAGTGAAAACAGTGCACAATGAAATCACAGTCGCTGGCCCCATCTCTCTGGTAGCGCGTACGAATGACACATGGCTGACCACAAAGGTAAAGTCGAGAATGATCACGTCAAGGGACGTGGATGCCAATCGAATTAAAGTGGTAACTGAAAATGGTGTTGTGTATCTGTTAGGACTGGTGACTCGGGATGAAGCAGATTCAGCAGTGAATGTTACGCGGCAAACCTATGGTGTGCAGAAAATCGTCAAGGTTTTTGAGTATATCAACTAGTATGAAGCCTGTTCCGTTTGCCTCCGGCAAGCCGGTATTTGGCTCTCGCTATTTGCTGCGCAAAGAGCTGCCGCCTGTTCCGTTTGCCTCCGGCAAGCCGGTATTTGGCTCTCGCTATTTGCTGCGC
>CAZNFE010000004.1:0-8764 GCA_964571945.1 uncultured Pseudomonadales bacterium | reverse complement strand
AAAGAGCTGCCGCCTGTTCCGTTTGCCTCCGGCAAGCCGGAACTAACTACTCAACAATCTTGAGATTGGGGGGGCTCTTTTTCCGGGTTGGGTCCGGTACATCTCCTCCGTCATCCGGCTTCGTAAACCACATCCCTTCGTTATTTTCCTTGGCAATAATGCCCATGACCGCGGTCATTGGTGCAAAGATCTCATGGGGAACACCTGCAAAACGGCCATCAAACTGCACAAAATCATCCTTGATCTGCAGGTCTTGCACAGCAAGCGGAGATATATTCAGCACAATCTGGCCATCTCTCACAAATTCCTGGGGTACCGAAGTACCCTCATGTAACGCATCCACAATCAGGTATGGCGTGCATTGGTTATCCAGGATCCAGTCATAGATCGCCCGGAGAAGATAAGGTATTGAAGACGTCATATCCAATATCCTTTTACTCCCAATGAGGTTGAGGGAGAGCTAACTTCGCATATCCATTTCGGACTCTGACAGGCTGGATTGAAACGTTTCGCGATCAAAAATTCTCTGCATATACTTCTGTAAACCAACGGTCTGTTTCGGCGGTAATTCCACGCCAATTTCCTCAAGGCGCCAAAAAATTGGCGCGACACAGCAATCTACCAGAGTAAAATCATCACTCATAAAATAGGGTTTCTCATCAAAAATCGGTGCTATATTGATCAGCCTTTCTCGCAGTCCTTTTCTGGCTTTTTCCAGCACTGAATCCCGGGAAGTTCCGGCCATCAGTGTATCTACATAACCACACCAGTCTTTTTGTATTCTGAATATCAGCAACCGACTCTGGGCTCTGGCAACCGGATACACGGGCAACAGGGGTGGGTGCGGGAACCTCTCTTCCATATACTCCATGATAACTTGCGATTGATATAGCACCAGGTCTCTATCGATCAGTGTCGGCAGGCTACTGTAAGGATTCAGATCAATCAGATCTTCCGGCTTATTGTTGAGATCGACATCATTGATTTCGACAGCAACTCCTTTCTCTGCAAGCACCATCCTGACTCGTTGGCTGTAATGATCTCTGCCATCAGAATACAGAATCATCGCGGCGTGTTTTGCAACTACACCCATTGAGATCTCCTCATAAAATAAATAACAGAACGTTCAGTAGACTTTCGAGTTTCACCTGTGCTATCTGACCATCGACCTACTTTCCTGATAAGGCCAACGACTCCCGAAACGCTAATGGATATCTTTCCAATACTCTCTATTCAGCAAATATGCAAAAACAAAGAAAAAGGCCAGAAAGAAAAGCACATAGACTCCGATTCTTTGCCTTTCCATCCGGATCGGTTCGCCGACATAATACAAAAAATTCACCAGGTCATAGATCACCCGGTCATATTCTTCTGCTGAGAGTTTCCCCGAACCAGGTTCTATCTCAAGTGGACTATATCCCCTTTCTTCAATTGCGCTTCCGCAAACTTCCTCAGTCACAGGAGCTGCCGTGGGGGCATCCCGCATTTCGCTGCCATTGGCATTGAGCCCGGGCAATTGCCTGCAATCCATTTTCCTCTGCACACCCTGTAGTTCCATTAAAACATGGGGCATACCCACATTTTTGAAAACAAGATTATTGACTCCAAAGGGTCGTGACTCATCAACATAGAAGCTCTTTAAGTAACTGTAGACCCAATCTGGTCCTCCCCTCAAACGCGTGACCAGTGTTAAATCAGGCGGAGCCACACCAAACCATCGCTTCGATTTTTTCTTGTCAATGGCATTATCCATGAGCGCGCCAATGCGGACGCTTTTATCGAACACCAGGTTTTGGAGAAACAGTTCGTGTGGAATTCCCAGGTCATCTGCAGTCCGCTCATATCGTTGATATTTCAGGGAATGACAGCCCATACAGTAATTGGCATAGTATTTCACTCCGCGTTGCAGGGATGCCTTGTCAGACAAATCTGCTTTCATGTGTTCCAGATGAATCCCCGCTGTGCTGGCGATGACCATCGCAGGAAGCAATGCCACAAGTGCAATTAATAGTCTCTTCATCAGCCCGTTACCCTCTCTGGAACCGGTTTGGTTTTTTCATGCCTGGTATACCAGGGCATCAAAAGAAAATAGCCAAAATAAACAGCGGTGCACCCCTGTGCCAGCATCGTGGCTCCAGGCGCCGGGGGAATGGTGCCCAAATAACCGAGCGTCAGGAAGCTGAGCGAAAACAACACCAGAAAAACCCTGCTGGCATTGCCTTTGTAGCGAATCGACTTTACCGGAGACCTGTCCAGCCAGGGTAGTACAAACAAGATCGCAATTGCACCGGACATCACGATCAGGCCCCAGAACTTGGCATCAATACCAAACAGAGGATAGGTTACAGCCCTCAACATGGCGTAAAAAGGCGTGTAGTACCAAACCGGGGTGATATGTTCCGGTGTCTTTAGTGGATCAGCCATTTCAAAGTTGGGAGCCTCAAGCAAGTAGCCACCCCCCTCCGGGAAGAAGAACACCACTCCGCAAAAAATAAACAGAAATATGACCACAGCCTTTAGGTCATGTACTGTGTAGTAAGGATGGAACGGGATGCCATCCAGAGGACGGCCTTCGGCATCTTTATACTTTTTGATATCGACACCATCCGGATTATTGGATCCCACTTCATGTAGCGCCAGAAGGTGTAATACCACGAGTCCCAGCAATATGAGAGGCACTGCGAACACGTGCAGAGCAAAGAATCGATTGAGCGTAATACCCGACATCAAATAATCACCCCTTATCCAGGTAGCCAGCCCATCACCCACCAATGGAATCGCGCTGGTTAAAGAGACAATTACCTGGGCTGCCCAGTAAGCAAGGTTTCCCCAGGGCAATAAATATCCGAGAAAACCCTCTGCCATCATGCAGAGATAGATACCCATACCAAACAGCCAGATGAGTTCCCTGGGTTTTTGGTACGAACCATACATGAGTCCGCGGAACATATGCGCATAAATCACCAGAAAGAATGCTGATGCCCCCGTCGAATGCAAGTATCTTAACAACCAGCCATACTCAACATCCCGCATAATGTATTCGATGGATCTAAACGCACCCTCTCCAGACGGGTTGTAGTTCATGGTTAACCAGAGTCCCGTGAGCAATTGCATTGCCAGTACAACCGTGCCCAGAATTCCAAAGTAGTACCAAAAATTGAAATTCTTGGGGGCATAGTACTTCGACATATGTTTTTCATACGTCGCCGTCACAGGCAGACGCGCATCAATCCATGTCATAAAGTTTTTGAAAGCATCAGAAGCCATTAGCTCGTCTCCTCCTCACCAATGACAATAACATTGTCACTCTCATAGTAATGCGGTGGCACCAGCATGTTGGATGGTGCCGGTACACTTGAATAAACTCGTCCAGCCAGATCGAATTTGGAACCATGGCACGGGCAGAAGAAACCACCTTGCCAGTTTTCATCGAATGGCTCCGGCTCGGCTGCGAGCTTGACTTTAGGTGAACAGCCCAGGTGCGTACAAATGCCCACGATCACCAGAATTTCCGGTTTGCGTGATCGAAACTCATTTCGAGCATAGTATGGTTGCTGGCTTTCTCTTTCTGAGAGCGGGTCTGCAAGGCGATCTTCAATTGAAGCAAGACGTTCGAGAATTTCTTCAGTTCGTCGGACGATATAAATAGGTTGGCCGCGCCATACTGGAAAAGGCCCCAGGATCTGGCCCGGTCGCAAATGGCTGATATCAACCTTAATGGAAGCTCCTGCCGCCCTGGCTTTTGCGCTGGGATTCCAGGATGCTACAAACGGCACTGCCGCTCCCACTGCACCTATCGCGCCAACCACACCTGTAGCACCAATAAGAAAATTTCTTCGGCTATCGTTATTGCCGTCTTCAGTCACTACTCATTCTCCTCCGTGTCGATCTCAAAGGATCTACAGCCAGTATAACGCATCAACAAAAAGGCGTGATTTTATCATAATGAATTCTCAAATGGTGGCATCAATCCTTTTTTAGTACCGGAAAATCAGCGATTCAACAAAAAAGCCGGAAGTTAATCCGGCTTCTTCGTTAAGACTACTCTGCTCGAAATTTATCGCTTTGAATATTGTGGTCTTTTCCGTGCCTTACGCAAGCCAACTTTCTTACGCTCAACGACACGCGCATCCCGGGTAACAAAACCGGCTTCTCGCAATACCGGTCTGAGAGTTTCGTCATAATCCATTAATGCGCGCGTTATGCCGTGTCGAATTGCTCCTGCCTGTCCGAAACCGCCACCTCCGGTTACTGTAATCATCAAGTCGAATTTGTCCACTAAATCGACCAATTCCAACGGTTGGCGAACCATCATTCGGGCAGTTTCTCGACCGAAATACTCATCAAGAGGCTTATTGTTGACTACCACTGAGCCATTGCCGGGTCTGAGAAATACTCTGGCGCTTGCAGATTTTCTTCGGCCGGTTCCGTAATGCTGTGTCATATGAATTCTCTGCCTAAATATTCAAATCAACTGGTTGTTGTGCTGTATGTGGGTGTTCTGATCCGGCATACACTCTTAACTTGGTGAGCATGGCACGACCGAGTTTGTTTCTGGGCATCATTCCCTGCACCGCTTGCTGTATGATCCGTTCCGGTGCAAGTTCCTGCAACTTGTCAAATGATACGGACTTGATTCCACCAGGAAAGCCGGTATGCCGATAATACATCTTGTCAGTAAATTTGTTACCGGTAACTTTCACCTTCTCTGCATTTACAACGATAATGTAATCACCCGTGTCGACATGAGCTGTATACTCTGGTTTATGCTTCCCCCTGAGGCGATTGGCAATCTCTGTGGCCATGCGCCCAAGGGTTTTATCAGTCGCGTCTACGACATACCAGCCATGTTTAGCTGTTTCAGGTTTGGCGCTGTAAGTTTTCATTGGCTTATTAATCGCGTTTCTTACGGGTTTTTGAGGAGCGCGAATGTTACAGGACACCATCTCGATTTACAAGGCATTTGTAGCCTGCTGAGCATTCCCTGGCAGCCAGCCATAACAATGATCAGCGGCTGGTTAACCAATCCTGGCACCTTCTTCAATCAAGCCCGATGTTCTCTTGAAAGATAGCGCTGGGACTGCATTTCGAGTAGCCGACTTTCCGTGCGTCGGAATTCGAATGCAAGCCGGGTCCCGATGTACAAATTCCGTACCGGCACTGCTGCAGATACGATCAGATTTACATTGCAGTCGTAAAATTCATCGACCAGGCTCAAAAAGCGCCTGGCCAGATCATCCTGGGAAGTGTCCATCTGTGGAATATTGCTAATCAACACACTCTGATAAATACGCGCTAATTCGATGTAATCATTCTGACTTCTGGGTCCACCACATATATCACTGAATTCAAACCAGACTACCCCTTCCGCACAGGCACGACTGCGGATTAGTCTTCCCTCTATCTTCAGATTCACACCGAAATGCCTTTGTGCAGGAGCAATCGCAGAAAAAGTACCGGACAAACACTGGTCTGCAGCATCATTCAGCGGAAAACGGTAGATATCCGTCAACGTGAGTGCTCGCAATCGATAATCGATACCCATGGACACATTAAGCACCTGCGTATTTCGTTTAATCATCTCGATAGCAGGTATGAATCTGGCTCGTTGTAAGCCATTCTCATACAAATTGTCGGGTGCCGTATTAGAAGTCGCCACCAGTACAACACCTCGCGCAAACAGAGCCTTTAGCAGTCCTGCTAAAATCATTGCATCCGCGATATCGCCAATATAAAACTCATCAAAACACAGCAACTTCACCTTATCGGCAAATTTTTCTGCCACCTTATCCAGCGGATCATCTTCACCCTGCAATGATCTTAGCTGACGATGAACCATGCGCATAAATCGGTGAAAATGCACTCTCTTTTTTCGGCGTAGCGGGACACATTCGAAGAACGTATCCATCAGAAACGTTTTACCTCGTCCGACTCCACCCCACAGGTAAAGTCCCTGAATCGGATTGATGATCGGGCGACGACTAAAGATCTTCTGCCAGAGTCTGAGTTTCTTCGGCGGTCGCTGTAACAGCTCATACAATTGCTGCAAATACTGCAGTGCCTCTCGCTGGGCCGGGTCCTGCTGTATGGTACCGCTGCGTACCGCTTCCGCATACACAGCTAGAGGGCCTGAACCCACACGATTTTCCTGCACAAACTGGAGTAAGCCCTTACTACGAACATTCATAAATCATCGGTCTCTCGTTGAATGACCCCAGTTGCCTGGCAAATAGCAACCTTCTTCAGGCAGATAGCACCAGATATCCTTGTGGAGCAGCGGCATTGCCCTGTTAAGCTCTGAACAAGTGGATGTTTCGGTCATGACAAGTGATGCGGCACACCGACAGAGTGACCTGAGAGCTCACATACGCCGTAATCCCGCGAGCCATCCGGAAGGCGCTCTCAATTGAACTGCATCATTCCTTAATGCGAAATCGGGCTGACAGGGCATGTGCACTCAGGCCTTCCTCCCGAGCAAGGGTATTCGCTGTCACACCCAGCATCCGGGCGCCTTTTTCTGAGCACCCGATTAACGAACTTCGCTTCTGAAAATCATACACGCCCAACGGCGATGAAAATCTTGCCGTGCCAGCCGTAGGTAAGACGTGGCTTGGTCCGGCAGAATAATCACCAACTGCTTCAGATGAATATTTGCCAAGAAATATTGCACCTGCATGCCGAATTTTACCGAGCATAGACTCGGGATCAGCAATCGCCAGTTCAAGGTGTTCAGGTGCAATTCTGTTACTGATTTCTACGGCCTCTGCCATGTCCCTGACCTTTATCAAGGCACCACGATTCCTAATCGACTGTTCAATAATCGCACTTCGATCCATGCGTGAAATTTGATCATCTATCAGCTGGTCCACCTCTGTCAGAAGCGCTGCATCGGGTGAGATCAAGATCGCTTGTGCCTGTTCGTCGTGCTCAGCCTGTGCGAACATATCCATCACCAGCCAGACCGGATTGACCGAATCATCGGCGATGACTACGACCTCCGTAGGTCCGGCTATTAAATCAATCCCCACTTTGCCGTATACCAATTGTTTCGCGGCTGCGACATAGATGTTGCCTGGTCCGACTATCTTATCAACCGCACCTACCGACTGCGTGCCGTACGCTAATGCCGCAATTGCCTGTGCACCACCAATCGTAAAAAAGTGGTCGACACCGCATACTGCTGCTGCAGCCAATACCGGTTCACTCAATATGCCGTCAGGGGCTGGCACGGTCAGCGTGATTGATTCAACTCCAGCCACTTTTGCAGGTACTGCCGTCATCAGTATGGTCGATGGGTAGCTTGCCTTCCCTCCCGGTGCGTATATACCAACGCGCTCAAGCGGCATGATCAACTGACCCAGATGGTTATCCTGATCATCTGTATACCGCCAGGATTCCTCCTTTTGTCTATCGTGGTATGATCGGATCCGGCTGGCAGCACTCTCCAGTGCATCCAGCACTTCCGGTGTAACACGTTGTGTAGCTGACTCGAGCCTCTCCTGACTTACTTCCAACTCACCGAAAGTTTCAATCAACCTTCGATCAAAGTGATTGGTGTAATCAATGAGTGCCTGATCACCCGACTCGATTACCTTCTCGATTATCTCCTTTACCACCGCCTGAATTTCACTGCTCATCACCATATCACGATCCAGAAGCAGGGTTAACTCCTGGTCAAATCCGGGTCGCTCGGTATTCAAATATCTTGAATTAAACTTCATGGTGGTCACACAGATTTCCAGCTTCTGCAGAAATCCCGCTGAGATGCATTAGCCTGCATCCAATAGATTCAAATCTCATTGTTGATCAACCGGCTACTCTCTTTATTTTTGCCCCCAACGAATGCAGTTTTTCCTCGATTTGTTCATACCCTCTGTCGATATGGTAAATCCTGTTTACCTCTGTCTCGCCGCAGGCGATCAGCCCAGCGATAACAAGACTCACAGAGGCTCTAAGGTCATTAGCCATGACCGGTGCACCCTTCAGAGAATCCACGCCTTTCACGATCGCGGTTGTATTGTTCCCTTCCAGCTTGATGTTGGCACCCATCCGGTTCATTTCATGCACGTGCATAAACCTGTTTTCGAACACCGTTTCGGTGACCGTTGCTGAACCAATTGCAACGGCATTCATCGCGATCATCTGCGCCTGCAAATCTGTCGGAAATGCTGGATAGGGAGCCGTTACCAAATCGACCGCCCTGGGTCTGTTGCCGTGCATGTCCAGCTTTATCCAATCCTTACCGCAAGTTATGTCTGCACCCGCTTCTGCCAATTTCAACAGTAGAATTTCCAGATGTTCTGGTATGACATCCTTTAGGACTATCTGCCCCACCGTAGCCGCTGCTGCGATCAGAAAAGTACCTGCTTCTACCCGATCCGGAATAACTCTGTGCGTGCAGCCACCGAGTTCCTCCACGCCATTAACTACGATGGTATCAGTACCCTGGCCGTGAATATCCGCACCCATGCCAGTCAGACAATCCGCAAGATCAACGATCTCAGGTTCTCTGGCGCAATTCTCCAGGATGGTCTGGCCTTCAGCCAGGGTAGCAGCCATCATGATGTGTTCGGTTCCGCCAACAGTTTTCACATCAAAAAAGATATGCGCACCCTTCAGGCGGCCATTCACGGATGCTTTAACATAGCCTTCATCCATTACGATTTCTGCACCGAGTGCTTCCAGCCCTCTTAAATGCTGATCTACTGGTCTTGGACCAATTGCACAACCGCCGGGTAAAGATACTTCCGCCTTTCCGTAATGA
>CAZNFE010000003.1:0-26124 GCA_964571945.1 uncultured Pseudomonadales bacterium | reverse complement strand
TCTGAGATCTCTGGAGCAATTTCTGCATAGGCATCTGAAGCACTAAACGAAGAATTACCAGTAATAACTCCAATGAATACAAGAAAGCTAACCACCTTGCACAGGTTCGTCATTTTGCACACAGGAATTCTGCGCAAATTACGAGACCGGCTCACCATTGTAAATATCATTTGTTCACCTTGCTCATGCGGATTATGTTGTTGGGAAAAATCAGGTTCAGCTGAATATTCTTCACCCCATTACCGTCCTGCGTACTTAATATTTATCAGTGGGTTCGCATACATTTCGAGAAAATAGGGCCGATGTTCCTCAGGACATTGCATCAACCTTCTGCTGAACCTGTTACGTTCATCAGCGGTGAGATGCTCCTTGCAGTTCGCTCTATGCGCCTGCCAGACTTCTGTATAGGGATGCTTGTCAATCAGGCTCAGCGCCGCAAAATTGCTTGGGTAGAGCTTATAGTTCCCGAGAATTTGTCGATCCAGCTCCGTTGCAATTTCCTCGGGCGTTGTCATCTCACCAGCCAGCGGTTTGCCGACGTGAAGATTGACTTTCCCTTTAAACTCACTCAATCCTTTGACCAGACTGAGCAGATCCTCTCCAGATGGTTTGTTATAGGACCCATATTTGTCCAGATGGTACAGCTCTTTTGCTTTCAACAGGTCACAGGGATCGTACTCATACGCAATGGAAACGGGGACAATATTCATCGATGTAATTAGTTCAGCATAACTTCCCGGGAATTTCCTCTGCGACAACGTAAACATTTTGATTAACGCCGGATCAGTACGATCCATGCCGTCTTTTGCACGACCTTCGCTCTGCGCAATCCAGATTGAGTTACCTTCTGCTATGGAGTGAACGATGTAACGAGAAGTTTGTAACAGCGCAGCATAGATTTTTTTCGCGCCTTCTGCAGATCGTTTAATGATAAAACTCTTATTCAGGCGCATCAAATCAGTAGCGAATGCTCTTTGCAGCAAATTATCCCCGATCGCAATTCGAACAGTCTTGTAACCGGAATCATACAACGCATAGTCAACCAGCATGGAATCGGTGGCTATATCCCTGTGGTTGCTGACAAACAGATATCCCTTCTGCTTATCGAGCTGTTCAATACCCTGATATTCAAATGCGGTGGTGGATTCCTTGATTAGTCTGGTCACATAATCGGATATCATGGATTGAAAACTGTCAACAGAATCAATGTGTCTGATATCAACGGCGAGGCTCTTCCGAACTCTTTGACGAGTAATTGACGGAAATAGTCTGGACAGCATCGGCACCCGGTATTTACTGATGACATCGATAAACTCGTCATCCGCCAGCAGTCGCCGCAGAACCGCCGCTACTTCTTCGTCCGTAAAAGGTCTGATATCGTCGAACTCAGCCATTGTCAATTATGTGGTTCAGTTTACATTGCCTGGGAACACAGGAAATCTCTCCGCTTGAGAATGCATGCCCGTTACTAAGCCATCCTGATCTGCATTAATATTCCCACGGCGTTAGTGCTTGTGATCACCCGCAGCTGCCCAATATTGAGGAATAGACATCTATTTTGTTGCATTCGCCATCATATCCCAAGTTGTGTTGCAGACAAACACCCTACCAGATCGAAAATTCCATCCATCTCTTTAACCAGATCGATGATTTTGTATCAGTTCTCAGCAAGTATGGTAGAATTCGCGGCCACGATCACTTCCACGAAGGTGAGCTGCAAGCGCTGTTTCCACGAATATGTTCTCAAGGAGCCTCTGAATAATATCGTAAATGAAGTGACGAGGTCCCCTTTACGTTAGAAAGAGGTCTACATGAGCCCGTCGCCCGACATTCGAGGAGTTACTCGAGGCTACGTTATTCCCATTGGCGGTGCCGAAGACAAAATCGGCAGCCCAAAAATCCTGCAGCGCTTCGTTGAGCTATGCGGTAGCAGTGATGCGAGCATCGTTATCATCCCGACCGCTTCACAGCTGGAAGAAACAGGCCCGGGATATGTCGAATTGTTCAAAAGTCTTGGCGTTGGCCATGTTATCAATCTGCCGATAGAATCCAGAGCCGATAGTAATGATGAGGAATTTGTGGCACGTCTGACGGGAGCCACCGGCATCTTCATCACAGGTGGCAACCAGTTACGTCTCTCCACCATTCTCGGTGGCACAGAGATCGCACAGCGTATCCGGCGCATGAATGCAATCGGTGTTCACGTAGCAGGGACTTCGGCCGGAGCAGCGATCATGTCACAGCACATGATTACCGGCGGGAGCAACGGGTCAAAGCCGTCTGAAGACGGTGTCATGCTGGCGCCCGGACTCGGGCTCACGAACGATATCCTGATTGATCAACACTTCACCCAGAGAGACCGTCTCGGACGTCTCCTTTCTGCGCTCGCCTACAACCCCTTCGCATCAGGTGTCGGGCTGGATGAGGATACGGCTGCATTTATCTCTCCGGATGGTGATCTGGAGGTGGTCGGCAGCGGCGTGGTCACGATCATCGATCCAGGAAAACTTCAATACTCGAGCATGGGCTCGGTGAATGCTGGAGATCCTGTTAGTCTCATAGGTCTCATAGTTCATATTCTGGCGGATGGCTGTACCTACAACACCAAAACCAGATGTGCCAGGGTAAATTAACACGAGGGCATTATGAAAATCATCTCCACCAATGTTTATGTGGGACCTAATCAATATGCACATTTCCCGGTCATCCGACACCTGATAGATCTCGGTATCCTGGAACAGTGGCCAAGCGCACGATTGGGAACATCATATACCGAGGATCTGCTCGGCACCTTACCGGGTCTGCGTGACCACGGTTGTTCATATGGTGTGCCGGGTGGTTTCGTTCGTCGCCTTCAGGAAGATGAAGGTACCTGGATGTGCCACATCCTGGAACACACTGCCATCGAGCTGCAAAACGTAGCAGGTTCAGAAGTTTCATTCGGCAAAACACGCTCAGCCGGGAACCCGGGACAATACAACATGGTGTTCCAATACAAACAGCGCGACGTTGGCCTGGAAGCATGCTTGCTGGCACGCCAGTTACTGCTCAGCCTGTTACCCACAGAACTCCAGGGTGAGTTAAGCAAAGAGATTCAGTCAGGCTTTGACTTCGAAGCGGAACTAACCGCTTTCATACGATTTGCCCAGAGTAAGGAGTTGGGTCCCAGTACAGGGGCGCTGGTAGACGCAGCGATGCAGCGCGATATTCCATATCTTCGGCTGAATCCATATTCACTGGTACAGTTTGGTCACGGCAAGTATCAACAGAGAATACAAGCGACTATAACCAGTGAAACACGGCACATCGCCGTGGACATCTCATGCGACAAAGAGGACACCCACTCACTGCTGAATGACATGGGGTTACCTGTACCACAGCAACGAATGGTCTATGGCGAAGGCCAGGCTGTTCGTGCCGCTGAAAGAATCGGCTATCCTGTGGTCGTGAAACCGCTCAATGCCAACCACGGTCGAGGGGTCTCTATCAATCTGAATTCGCCAGATGAAGTTCGGCTTGCCTTTGCTGAAGCTCTGAAACAGGGTACTGGTCGGGCTGCACTCGTGGAAAGTTACATCACCGGATGCGATCACAGATTACTTGTGGTAGATGGTGAACTGGTGGCAGCGGCCAAAAGGGTTCCCGGACATGTGGTAGGTGATGGTAAACACACCATAGAGGAATTGGTAGAGAAGACAAATCAGGATCCTCGTCGCGGTGTGGGACACGAGAAGGTACTCACCAAGCTGGAATTTGACAACCAGGCAATCCGCTTACTGGAAAATGCAAATTATTCAAAAGAGAGTGTTCTGCAAGAAGGAGAAATATTGCACCTGCGGGCTACTGCAAATTTGTCAACCGGTGGAACCGCCATAGATGTGACCGATACTATCCATCCTGACAATCGCTCTATGGCGATCAGGGCGGTACAAGCCATTGACCTTGATATTGGCGGCGTGGATTTTCTGAGCGAAGACATTACACAATCCTACAAAGATATCGGCGGTGCAATCGTAGAGGTGAATGCTGCACCCGGACTGCGTATGCACATAGCGCCAAGTGAAGGTCAGGCGAGGGATGTCGCTGGACCGATTATCGATATGCTGTTCCCACCAGGGACGCCGGTTCGAATTCCAATAATCGCGATCACAGGTACGAATGGCAAAACCACCACCTCACGTCTGCTTGCCCATATCCTCAAAGTCGCGGGTCATGTTGCGGGTTATACCACTACGGATGGAATCTATATTGACGGGCATCTCACGGTGAAAGGTGATATGACAGGCCCAAAATCCGCTCAAATAGTGCTCCGCGATCCAACCGTTGACATGGCGGTGCTGGAAACAGCCCGCGGTGGGCTGTTGCGTGGCGGTCTGGGCTACACTCGCTGCGATATCGGAGCCTGTCTAAACGTGACTTCGGACCATCTCGGTCTAGGCGCAATCGAAACCCTGGAAGAACTTGCCACCATAAAACGTATAGTCGTGGAAGTTGCAGGCGATACGGCAGTTCTGAATGCCGACGATCCGCTCTGCCTGAAAATGGCAGACTATACTGAAGCTGAAAATGTCTGTTATGTCACCCTGAATTCAGATCATCGGCTGGTCCGCGAGCATATACAAGCAGGTGGACGCGCTGTAGTACTGGAAAAAGGCATAAACGGCGACATGATCACGATCTATGATCACGGTGCCCCCATCCCACTGCTGTGGACTCATCTGATACCCGCCACCCTGGAGGGTAAGGCGATTCATAACGTGCAAAATGCGATGTTCGCCTCCGCTATCGCTTACAGTCTGGGTAAAGCGTTGAAAGACATTCAGCACGGTTTACGGACTTTTGATTCAACCTTCTTCCAGGCACCTGGTCGTATGAATATCTATGATGAACATCCCTTCAAGGTAATACTTGATTACGGCCACAATGCAGCGGCGGTAGCATTAATGTCTGAGTTGATTGCACAACTGGATGTGGATGGTAGGCGCATTTGCGTACTGGCCGGCCCCGGAGATCGCCGGGATGAGGACCTGGTTGAACTGGCGGCGGCCGCTGCAGGTCAATTTGACCACTACATTTGCAAGGCAGACGATAATCGTCGGGGAAGAGGGTTCGATGAAGTACCGGAACTCCTCAGTACTGCACTGATCAGTAGTGGTGTAAATCCAGATCATATTGAAGTGATACCTGATGAAGTCAGCGCCATCGATGCAGCACTCAAAATGTGTCTGCCCGGTGACCTGCTGCTGATATTCTGTGATGCTGTAACCCGCAGTTGGAAACAGATAATCCACTTCGATGCAGTAACCGGGAAACCAGCCACCGAAAGCCCCGCTGTCAAAACACCGGATATCACGATTATTGAGCAGTCCGATCCCTTTGTGCTGACCGAAGGGATGAAACTGATCACTGATGAGCGAGGTGTTCGAATAGCTAGAGAAATTGATGAGGATGGTGACTAAAGGAACCATACACCGTGGAATTGTTAGATAGTCGTCGTCTCACAGGTCCAAATCTCCTGTGGCATCAAGCAGGTGCAATTATTGATGTAGCGCTCTCTGCTTCAGAAGCCGATCGACTCATAGACACATGGCAGGAGCAAGTGCGCCTGATCCTGGAGGGGGTTGACTGGAGTGCTCAATTCCCTCGAGTACGTACTTTCACCAACGGCGCAAGCCTTTTTATCAGCGCTCCGGAAGATGCACTCTACAGCGCCACAGTGCTCAATGAAGCGGCATGGGAGCGAACAGTACATGTAATGCAGGGAGAGCGCTTGCCGTCCCTTTCGAGTCTTTGCGATCAGCTAAAATCCCGCATTGCGACTGAACAAAGTATCCGCCTGCAGTCCCTTCAGGAAGCAGCCCGGACGCACCGGGTGACGTGCTTAACAGATGATGACCAGGTTTCACTCGGTATGGGGAGTGGCTCCACCACCTGGCCCATTGGCAAGTTGCCGCATCCGGACGAAATCGACTGGCCAGCTCTGTCAGATGTCCCGGTAGTTCTTGTTACCGGGACGAACGGTAAATCCACCACGGTCAGGTTACTCGCCAGCATACTGGAATCCGCGGGATTCCGAACCGGACTCACTTCCACGGACTGGATCAAAGTAGGTAACAGAATTCTCGAGAGGGGAGATTTTTCAGGTCCAGGCGGTGCGCGAACGTTACTCAGGGATAGGAATCTTGACGTCGCGGTTCTTGAAATTGCTCGTGGCGGTATATTGCGCAGGGGTCTGCCTGTCAGACGGGCATCTGCCGCTGCAGTACTGAACGTCGCTGAAGATCATCTGGGTGAATATGGGATTAACATGCTCAACGAACTGGCAGAAGCTAAATTCGTAGTCAGTAAAGCCCTGTCGGCAGAAGACCCACTGGTTCTCAACGGCGATGATGCCGGGGTTATTGAACAGGCCAGAGGATACCCGGGCAGGATTATCTGGTTCAGCATGGCTGAGGACAATCAGCTGGTTAATGAGCACCTGCAGAAAGGTGGGACAGCATTATTATTATCCGACGGCCAATTGATATGTGCCGCAAATGAGCAACGTCTTGGCATTGCAGAAATCACTGATATCCCTGTTACCATGGGCGGTGCAGCGCGACACAATATATCCAATTGTCTGGCTGCATGTGCACTGGCACATTCACTCAAGATCGATCTGGATTTCATGCGCACCGGCCTGGCCTCATTTCGGGGTGGCCATGAAGACAACCCGGGCCGAGGAAATTATTACCGCTTCAACGGTTTGCACATTTTGCTGGATTTCGCACACAACGTACACGGATTATCAACGATCGAGGCGACAGTGCGCCAGATTCCGGCCCGGCGTCGACTGATTATGTTAGGCCATGCCGGTGATCGTTCGGATGAAGATATCAGAAAGCTCACCCGCGCCGCCTGTAACCTGTTACCTGATCACGTGGTGATCACAGAAGTAGAACAATATCTGCGCGGCAGACAGCCGGGAGAAGTGCCACAGATCATCTATTCGGAACTCTTGAAAGAAGGGTTACCACCCGCCGGAATCACCCGGGTCAACAGCACTATGGAAGGAGTGCGCGCAGCTCTCGATTGGGCTAGTCCCGGTGACTTCCTGTTCTTACAGGTGTTATCGGAACGAGATGAGATCAGCAATTACCTCGCTGATCTGGCCAGCAAAGATCAGGCCAATGCACGCTGAGCCACTGAATCACATTGATAACATACCTCGTTGTTGCACATGCTAGTAAGTTCCTGTCAGGACAGGAACTAGTTAAGGGGCTTCTGATCACTACACCAGTATGAGTGAAGCGCCAACCAGAATAAGCAAAACAAAAACCAGTTTCCGGACACGGGTATCTGCATCTGCAGTTGAAAACTTCCCTGCCAGAACAGAGGCAGTCAGGACTAACGGTATCCCAATGCCGCTCACTGTCAAAATATCATGAGTAAGTTGTCCGTTGGCGGCAACCACAAGTGTTCTGCTGAATGTGGTCACAAAAAATATGGCTAGTAATGTCGCACGGATGACATTGAGTTTAACTGGTTGCCTGTACATAAAAAAAGCAATGGGCGCACCCCCGGTACTGAACATCCCGCCTATCAAACCACCGGCAATTCCAGTCAGGGATGTCGCCAACCCGCCAGACTTGCGGTGCCATGGTTCCGGTTTCAGGGTAAGTAAAACTCCAGCAACAATAATAACCAGTCCCAGCAGCCGTCTTAACCAAAAATACGCCGCATCACTCAACAGCCCCAACACGAAATATCCAACGATAAGGCCAGGTAACAACCCGGCACAGGTATAACAGACAGCTCTCCAGTTTACGTGCTTCAGACTATATCGCAGTGCCAGTGTTGTATTAAGTAATGACAAAATACTTACCACGGCAGCACTGAACGCAATCGGGGCCAGATCCAGAATCGTTACACCACCCATTATTATCAAGCCCATTGCGAAACCGGAGATGGTTTGCACATAGGCACCCAACATCACCAGCATGAGGAATAAACTTGTATCCATCCAATCCATTAAAAATCCTGCTGACCAATCGGGTGCAAATATCAACGGCGGCCTAGACTACCTGAATCCGGTGTGCATTTATACGACACATATCAAAGATTTCACGGCTTGTGTGGGTTACCGAATCGAGCGTCGCGGGCACCATATGTATTGACCTGACTTAGCCGGTTTACTATCAGCAAACTCGCGATAAGCCAAAAAGCCTTCTACAATAACAATCCTTCGGCAAAGCCGGATGTTTTCACTTTCAGCGAGCAGTCATCTTTTGAGAGGAATTCGAATTGGAACTCGGATTAAACAACAAGGTTGCGCTGGTTACAGGCAGCAACCGCGGCACAGGCCAGATTATCGCCAGGCGGCTAAGTGAAGAAGGCGCTTTCGTTATGGTACATAGCCTGAGCGAAGGTGAATCGGACCAGGTTGCCGCTGAATTACCAAACGCAGTTGCAGTCTGGGGTGATATCACTACAGATACAGGCGCTCGGCAATTAGCTGATCAGTGCGGTGATATTCAGCCCGTTGCAATTCTGGTGAACAATTATGGTACTGCTATACCGGGTAGCTGGATGGATTCAGACTCCGCAGACTGGCTGGATTTGTACCAGAAGAACACGCTTTCGGTCGCCAGGATGGTGCGATTGCTCAGTCCGTCGATGCGCAAGATGGAGAATGGTGGACGCATCATCAGCCTCGGCACCATTGGTTCAACTCGTCCCAATGCCAGTATGCCTCACTACTATGCTGCAAAGGGTGCACTCGCTACCATGACAGTCAGTCTCGCCAAAGAGCTGCATGGCACCGGCATTACCGTCAATCTGGTATCACCCGGTCTGATACGGACACCCGAAGTAGAAGCCGCCTTCAGGAAGCGTGCAGATCGACTGCATCAGGATAGTGCCTGGGCAGATATCGAACAGCAGATTGTGTCGGACCAGTTTCCAAATCCGTTGGGTCGAATAGCTACCAGAGAAGAAGTAGCCGATCTGGTAGTATTTCTGGCCAGTGAACGGGCAGCCTTTATCAACGGTCAGAATATCCGCATAGATGGCGGTGCCGTGGATATCGTGTGATTGCGGCTTGCCATATCACAGATAAAAAGGAATAAAATGCGTTTCGTATGCTGTTTTTGATACTCTAGTATCATTAAATATCAACCAGAGGGACTATGTTATGAATTTCGAGTTTTCGGAAGAGCAGAACATGCTGCGGGATCAGGCCAGAAATTTTCTGGCTGACAAGTGTCCGCTGAAAAGTGTTCGTGAAATACTTGATGGCGATGCACCATTCGATACAGAGGCCTGGCGTGGCATGGTTGAATTGGGCTGGACGGGTACCGCCATACCCGAAGAGTATGGCGGGATTGGCATGGGTTACCTGGCGCTCTGCGTGATTGCCGAAGAACTCGGTAGATCTCTTGCTCCCACTCCGTTTTCATCTTCTGTCTACCTGTTTACCGAGGCACTGCTGATCGCTGGCTCAGAAGAACAAAAGAAACGCTATCTGCCGATGATAGCGACCGGTGAGTCCGTCGGCACACTGGCTGTCTTCGAAGGACCCCATGCACCCTCAGCAAAAAATCTCAAGGCACGCGCGGCAGACAGTTTGCTGACTGGCGTCAAATCACCTGTTCCCGATGGTGATGTAGCCAATTTTTCTGTAGTTGCTGCAAATTCCGGAAAAGGTTTGTCCCTGTATATCGTCGATCTGAGTGATCAATCTGTAACTGCACAGAATGTTAAAACGCTGGATCCCACACGCTCCCATGCCAGCATCACCATGACGGATACACCCGGGGAACTGCTGGGAAATGAAGGGGATGGCTGGCAAATCCTCGGACAGGTATTCAATTCAGCCGCTGTTTTATTTGCTTTCGAACAGGTAGGTGGTGCTCAGGCAGCACTGGATATGGGTAAAGAATACGCCATGACCCGATTTGCTTTTGGGCGTCCAATCGCGACTTTTCAGGCGATCAAGCACAAGCTTGCAGATATGTACGTAGCCACCGAATTGGCGAGGTCGAATTGCTATTATGGTGCCTGGGCACTGGACACCCAATCCGATGAATTGCCTGTTGCCGCTGCTACTTGCCGGGTCAGCGCAACCGATGCCTATCATGCATGTTCGAAGGAAAATATCCAGATTCATGGCGGCATGGGTTTTACCTGGGAATTCGACTGCCACCTTTACTATCGCCGCGCAAAATTGTTATCGGTAAACCTGGGTGGCGAACCTCGTTGGAAGGACATGTTAGTCAGTCGGCTGGAACAGGCTAGCGCTTGAAATCGAATACAGAAAACAGATTGGAGAGATACCATGGATTTTAATGATACCCCGGCAGAAGCCGAATATAGAGCGGAAGTGCAGGCCTGGTTAGAACAAAATGCTCCTCACTACGACCGCGCTTCCGAAAACGAAGCGGAACTCATAGACAGGGCAAAAGAATGGCAGGCAAAAAAAGCAGACGCTGGTTGGGCCTGTCTGCATTGGCCAAAAGAATACGGTGGACGAGGAGCTTCACCGATTGAATCGGTGATCTGGCAACAGGAAGAAGCAAAATTCGATGTTCCCACTGGGATTTTTGCAATTGGCCAGGGCATGTGTGGGCCAACCATGGCAGCCTACGCGACGGAAGAACAAAAGCAACGCTACCTCCCACCCATGGCACGCGGTGATGAAATCTGGTGCCAGTTGTTCAGTGAACCTGCGGCCGGATCCGATCTCGCAGGTCTGCGCACCAAATCCGAGAGGGATGGCGATGACTGGATAATTAACGGTCAGAAGATCTGGACCTCAGGTGCCCATTACAGTGACTATGGCATTCTGGTTACCCGAAGCGATCCTTCGGTACCCAAGCACCAGGGTTTGACATTTTTCTTCCTGGACATGAAAAGTCCTGGCGTAGAGATTAAACCAATTAAGCAGATTTCAGGTGCATCAAACTTTAATGAGGTCTACTTCACGGATGTCAGAATACCGGATTCGCAGCGATTGGGTGCGGTGGGTGATGGCTGGCGAGTTTCCATCACCACGCTGATGAATGAGCGTCTCGCTGTAGGTTCCGCTGGCGGACCTGATTTTGCCGATATCTTCCGATTGGCAAAAGAAATTGAAATCAACGATCAGCCTGCCATCAAGGACAATGCAATCAGGGATAAATTAGCAACCTGGTACTGTGAAACCAGCGGGCTGAAGTTCACCAAGTTTCGTACCCAATCGGCTCTTTCCAGGGGAGAAACCCCAGGACCGGAAGCATCCATCGCAAAAGTCGTAAGCGCCAAAAAGCTGCAGGATATCGGTTCTTTCGGACTGGACCTGATGGAGATGGGCGGTCTTGTCATGGAAGAATCTGTCATGCTGGAAGACGGCATGTTTCAAGGTGCTTACCTCGGTGCTCCGGGTCTCAGAATCGCAGGCGGCACTGATGAGATCCTGAGGAATATCATTGCGGAACGGGTCCTGGGATTACCCCAGGACATACGAGTAGATAAAGGTGTTTCCTTTAATGAAATTCCGACATCTAATCAGGATTGAATGAAACTGATCGACACAGACAACACCGGGTCGATCAGTGCATTTTTCGTGTGCTGCAGCAGTGAATGGGAGACTTTGTCACGTCGTTGAAACTCCTTTTTTAATAAAGGGCGACGGGATATTCTATTCCACACGTATAAACTCCTGAGCAATCAAATACAGGAGAACCAAAATGATGACTCACGGTACTTTAAAATACTCTTTCTACACCATTGCGCTCGCCCTTTTAATATCCCCATTTGCAATCACCGCGAACGCGGATGGCTGGCGGCGGGGTGACAGACCTGCCATGCCGGAGCAAATGAAAGAGCGCATGCAGGAGAAAATCGAGAGCATGGACACGGATGGCGATGGGCAGGTTAGCGCTGATGAGTTCCAGGCGGCTGACAGAGACCGTTTTAGCCGATTAGATGAAAATGGAGATGACGCCATCACGCTTGATGAGATGAAGGCTAGCGTTATAAAAAGCGTAACTGAGAAAATGGAGAAACGTTTTACCAGACTGGATATCAATGGCGATGGCCTTGTCACCAGGGAAGAGATGCAGCAACAGAAACAGCGACAAATGTTTGAGCGCTTGGATCGAAATGGCGATGGCTATCTGACCGGAGAAGAGTTCAGGCCTGGAGCTCACCGGGGTGCCAGACCTGGAAAGTGTCCCGGTAAAGGTTCCTGATCAAAGCGGGGACGGATGAGAAAAAAGGCGCAGAAGTTTTCCTGTGAGTCGGCACATTAATCGGCATTAGTCAGGTGACGGCTCATGTCCCTTTTTTTAACCTCCTCCGTCGCTCTTTCTTTTATGAGGTGAATGTTGAGCCAACCGAGTGATGAAGAGCTGATGCAAAAAATCCAGGATGGTGATCATATGGCATGCGAGGAACTGGTAAACAGGTATTTCTTGCCATTAAGCGCATTTGCTGTTCGCTTACTGGGAAGCAGGTCCGCCGCGGAAGACGCGATTCAGGCAACCTTTCTCAAAATCTGGTCCAATGCAGATCGATGGAAATCCGGTAGAGCCAGCGTATCAACCTGGCTACACACAATCACCCACAACATTTGTGTCGATACCCTGAGAAAAGGCAAATCTCACCTTCAGGAGTCACTGTCCGACAATCTTGGCAGTGAAGACCGGCCTGACGATGATTTACATGCGAGCACTCAAGCCAGACAGGTTCTCAATGCCCTGGGTAAACTGCCGGAGAGCCAGCGAACTGCCATTATTCTTTGTTATTATCAGGGTCTTTCCAATCGAGATGCCGCTCAGATTTCCGGTGTTTCTGTGCGAGCTTTGGAGTCCTTGTTGGCCCGGGGTCGACGTTCGCTGAGGAACACATTGGTACCTTCGCAGGAGGTGTCAAATTGACGCATAAAGCTAACGCATTGACACGATTTGCTGAAATTCTCGATGCCTACGGCAGTGATATCAAGCGGTGGCCTGCAGAAGATCAACGGCAGATGGAGCAATTACTGGCTTCCAGCCACCAGGCAAGAGAATTGCTCGAAGAGACAGCAAAGCTGGATTCGTTGCTGGATCAATTCACAGTGCCGGATATTAACGGCGAAGTTCGAAACCTGATTATTGGCGCAATTCCCATCAGTAAGTCAGGTATCATTGAAAAACTGCTCGCGTGGATTATTCCCCAGAGCCCGAAATTTCTATGGAAGCCAGCTTTGGCAATGACCCTTCCGCTGCTGGTAGGATTTGTCGTGGGTTTTGTTGCGCTTGGTACATACCCTGTTGAATCAATGGACAGTTGGGAAGAGGATATCTACCTGGTTGGCGTTCAGGAGACTGGTGACACGAGACTATGAACAATCGTTGGATCAAGGTCACATTGGCGATCTCCCTCACAATCAATCTGCTGTTCATCGGCGCTTTGCTGGGCCGAATATCCTCCGGAGTACCTCTTGCACGACCCTTTCCACCGCACCTGGGCTGGGTTCTACGCAGCCTCGATCCCCAGACAAGGCAACAGCTCAGACCACAACTGGCCGAACAGATGAAAAATGCGATGCCAATGCGTAAGCATCTGAAGGCAGCACAACAGGCAGTAAACAGGCTGTTATTGCAGGAGCCCCTGGATCGGGTGGCATTAACCCGCAGCATGGAGGAACTAAGGAAGTACTCATCTGAGTCTCAGAGGCAGATGCACGCGGATCTGATAGCCATTATGACTGAACTCAATCTGGAGCAACGCCAAAAAGTGATGAAATTTCTGAACCGAAACTGGCGCAGCGAAATGACGGGACGGCGCAGAAATCATCCTCCAACACCCCCTTGATTTGATTACATACCCCAGTCCCTGAATTCAATTTGAATGGCGAAAAGATGACATATTTCGTATGAGCAGTCACGTAAAGGCCGCATTACAAAACTTTATTAGCACCTATGCAAAGGAAGCGAGTCAATTCGAGAAAGGGTTCCCAGCGCGGAATTATGATCCAGAGTGGCTCTCTGAATGTCAGCACACTACAGTGGGGGCCGATGGTAAAATTGGCTGGAATCCGGTCGAGCAACGGGAACCTGTAGATTTCAGCGGAATTGAAAATGCTCTTGAACTACAGATTCATCCTGACATCAAGGAATATTATGGGAGTTTCTGGTCTGGATCCCTGGAGGCTACTTGTGAAGAAGGTCATGTCAGTTTGATACAGCTCTGGAATTATCAGGACTTTGACAGGCTTGTCGAGAACCTGATTGGGCATGCACTGGCAAAAAAGCGTCTGAAACTGCTGTTCACGGTCTTCTTTGCTACCACCGAACCGGATTCTGAGTATTTTCTCAGCATCGACAATGAAACCGGAGCAATCCTGCTGGAAGAACCAGGCCTGCCACCCCACAAAAAGGTGGATGATTGCCTGGCCGATTTCATCCACAGACTCACTCCCTGCCTTGACTCTCCCCGGATCGAATAGCCTGTGGAATAATGGGACAAATAGGGTAACGCGTACCCGGTAGAGGGACCCAGGTTCTTTTGCATTGCATGTTGAACCCAAATTCAGTACTTTCTGATGGTGCGGCATTCCGACAGGCACTCACAAACTAACTATCATTATGAAGACCCTGACTCTCTCCCCAAAAATCAGCGCAAATGGCGAAATCTACCTACCCGGTTCAAAAAGCCTGTCGCTCAGGGCTATGCTGATGGCCAGCCTCGCAAAAGGCGATACGATAATCACAAATTTGTTACGCAGCGAAGATACAGCGCGCATGCTGGAGGCACTACAACAACTGGGAGTAGACATTTCGCTATTTGAAGAGCATACCAGAATGAAGATAGCCGGACTGGCGGGTCCGTTTACATCTGCCGAACACCAGGAACTCTTCATGGGAAATTCTGGTGCCAGCATCAGACCGTTGTGCGCGGTACTCTGCCTCTCCAGAGGTCAGTTTACACTGACTGGCGATAAGAACATGCTGGCTCGTCCTATCCAACATCTTGTTGACGCACTCAGGCAATTGAACGCCCGTGTAGATTATCTCGGAGAATCCGGTTATCCACCCCTGTCAATCCTCGGACAGGAAATGAAGGGTGGAAACATCACAATTGAGGGAAACATCTCTAGTCAGTACCTGACCTCGCTCTTGATATCTCTGCCTCTCGCCAGGGGCGATTCGCATATTGAAGTCATTGGTGAACAGGTCAGCAAACCTTATCTGGATATTACTCTAGCTACCATGAAACAGTTCGGGGTAGAAGCAAGCCATCAACATCACCAGCACTTCCATATCCCAGGCGGACAGGTTTATCGAAGTCCGGGAGAGTATATGGTCGAAGGAGATGCATCATCAGCCTCCTATTTTCTGGCTGCTGCAGCAATTTGTGGAGGAACCGTCAGAGTCTATGGTATCGGCACAGATTCTGTGCAGGGAGATACCCGCTTCGCTGATGTTCTGGAGGCCATGGGAGCCAGGGTCACCCGCAGCGAAGCGTGGATTGAGGTTACCGGAAATCAGCTGCGCGGAATTGATATGGATCTGAATCATATCCCCGATGCGGCTATGACGGTCGCGACCACTGCCTTGTTTGCCACGGGGCCTACTCGCATACGGAATATCTATAATTGGCGAGTTAAGGAAACGGATCGCATGCATGCCATGTCCACTGAACTTAGAAAATTGGGTGCAGTTGTTGAGACAGGTGAAGATTTTATTCAGATTTCCCCGCCGACGAAGATCAAAAGTGCAACCATTAACACGTACAATGATCATCGGATGGCGATGAGTTTTTCTCTGGCGGCCTTCGGCGGTGCAGCGATCACAATCAAGGATCCGGATTGTACTGCCAAAACCTTTCCTAACTATTTTAGTGAGTTTGATGCAATTGCATCATGATCCAAACATGATTAAATTGGCCATGCTATTCGTCGCGTTCTCAATGCTGTCAGGTCCGGTGTCTGCCGGGCAGGAATGGAATCTGCGCAAAGACAAAGACGATATCCAGGTCTATTCGCGCGATATCAAGGATTCTGCCTATGATGAATTCAAGGGAGTAGCGACCATCCATGCTTCACTTGCCAGCACGCTTGGCATCCTTGACGATGTTGCCGCTTGCCCCAAGTGGATAAACTACTGTGCAAAAAGTATCGTTCTTGATGACAATGGTTACGATGAACGGCATGTCTACCAGATCAATGATCTGCCTTTTCCAGCTACCAACCGGGACGTGGTGACAAAAGTAAAAATAACCCACGATGTGGCTACCGGGATCATAACGATCAATATGACTTCCACCCCGGATTATTACCCAAGGAGCAAACAGACTCGAATTACACGAAGCAATGGCTTTTTCCAATTAATTCCGGTTTCTGCAGGGATTACCAAAGTGATCTGGCAGCACCATGTAGAGCCTGGCGGCGTGCTGCCAGCATTTCTGGCAAATTCGATGATCGTTGATCTGCCTTTCAAATCTCTTCGAGCAATGCGGGTACTGGTTAAAGAAGAAAAATATCAGCGACTAAAAATTAATTATGACGCTGATGGCAATCTGGTCGGACTCCTGAATCGTACCTGGTAGAACAGTATCCGGTGAAGCCGAAATTTAAGGCCTGATGAATTGTTCGTAAGGCATTGCAGAAAAATCTGGTGCAACTAAAGATCTAATTCAGGTGATCCCTGATTCTCCAGCTTTAGCAGGAATTGTTTGATCCTGATTCCGCCGCCAAAACCGGTCAAAGATCCATCAGCACCTATTACGCGATGACAGGGAATTATTATGGGAATCGGATTTCTGCCATTTGCGGCTCCCACAGCGCGCGATGCGCCGGGCTTGCCAATGGCCCTTGCCAATTCTCCATAACTGCGTGTTTCGCCGAACGGAATGCGCTGCAGAGCCGCTAGCACACGCATCTGAAATTCAGTCCCGTGTGGCGCCAATTTGAGACTGAACTGCTTCAGATCACCAACAAAGTAGGCTCTCAATTGACACCTGACTTCAGCAAAGAAAGCAACATTCTCAACCCAATCGGACTCCGGTGCCAGACGCCCCTTCCCTTCCGGAAAACCAAGCCACTTTAATCCCTCGTTATCTCCAGCAAGTAACAATTTTCCGATCGGACTTTCATACCAGCAGTAATACATAACTTGCTCCACCCTTCATTCACTTTTTGGCTGGCTGATTTAACCGGCACTCCTCCATAACAGCATAGCGGCATAGGCACGCCAGGGCCGCCATTGTTCCGCTGTTTCTTCAACCTCCCGCGACGATCGTTTTTTTCCGGTCTCTCTGGCTAATGCCTTCTCCAGCACGAGATCACCTGCCAGAAAGGCATCCGGATCCCTGCAAGCTCGCATGGCTATATATTGAGCGGTCCAGTTGCCGATGCCTTTAATTCGCTTCAGTTCTGCAACGAGGTTTGCGGAAGTATCTCCAAAATCAATCTTTCCATCGACTACTCCCTGCGCCATCTCTCGGATCGCGCTGGCCCGACTCCTGGGCATACCAAGTGCATCTACATCCAGGCATGCCAGACTTTCAGGTAAGGGAAATAGAAAACCCGGAATGGAAGTAAGTTTTGCCGTCAGGGGTAAAGCGTCCCCGTACTGCTGCACAAGCTTACCCATGACGGTAGTAGCCCCTGCCACGGATATCTGCTGACCAACAATCGCTCTGACTGCAATTTCAAATTGATCCCAGCATCCGGGAATTCTGGTTCCAGGATAACGCGAAACCAGTTCTCGCATAATGGCACCTGCTGAATCACTCGCGCACAAATCGCGATCAATCTCTCGAGGATCAGCACCCAGGTCAAAAATTCTTTTGATTCGCTCAATTGTGGTTACTAACTGATCCGGGCTACCTGTTTCTATGGTTGTAATGAGGCAATTTTCATCGGTTAGACAACCAACCCGCATGCAGCCCGGTTTACCATCCAGGCAAAAACTACGCAAATATTCATTATGCTCGACCGTTTCTATTCCGGGTACAGCCCTTATTTCCAAAAATCTCAATATGTGTTGCCAATCAAAAGGCGGACGATAGTTCAACTTGAAGGTATATCCGGCTGAATCGATATGATGCGAAGCGTTTCGCATCCGCAGGTGACTGGGAGTTTGACCATAAGTGGCCTTAATGTGTGAGTTGAATCGTCGGATACTCTTGTAGCCGGAGGCGCTGGCAACATCTGACATTTTCAGATCTGTATTATCGATTAGTCTTTTCGCGAAATGGACTCGTCGCGTCTGAGCAACTGCCACCGGAGAAGCTCCCAAATGCCGATCAAACAATCGGCACAAATGCCGTGGCCCGACACCCAGTCTGGACGCCAGTGAATCCACATCTCCAACATCCATCATACCTTCAGATATGAGACTCATAGCCCTGGACACTGTTGTGGATGTACCCGCCCAGGCTGGTGTGCCAGGGGATGCTTCTGGTCGACAGCGTCGGCAGGGTCGAAAACCTTCACTGGCAGCAGCCGCAGCCGACTTGAAAAACGTCACATTCTCCTTTTTCGGCAGCCTCACCGGGCAGATTGGGCGACAGTAAATCCCGGTAGTTTTCACTCCAACAAAAAAGCGTCCATCAAATCTCGGATCCCGGGATACTCTGGCTTTCTCCAGTATGTTCTGATCGCTGATATGACTCATGCTCTGCTGCTCGATCCGTAAATCACTTCCCACCAGCAACCTCTATAATTTAACTGCATTATTCAGCAAATGTCCGCAGTTGGATCAGACATTGGCCGGGTGAGTCGCGTTGCAATCAATTTTCCAACCTATACTGATACTACGAAATTCCTGATTGGCTGTCTGGCCATTTTCGGACCTGGTGCATAATTTCCTGGCATCTCCCAAAACTGGCTAATGACGCCCGTTTCTGTTCATAACAATTCTCAGGCAAAGCCGGGGATTTAGCTTCCAACCACGGCCTATCCGGATTATTCATACAATGACCCTGTATGTTGCTGTTCAGACAGTTCCTGCATCGCCAGGCAGGTGTCCGATTCCAGTACCTGATACACTCCCTGATTCAGTCGGTATAATAGGCAGCATCCTTTTATCCTGGACGGGGAAGGCTAACAAAATGCCGTCATCAAATCAGTGTTGTGTAACTATCCAATGATTATATCGTTAGGAAACGTGGCTTCACCTGATGCTGAAATCAGCGCCAGATTATCCGAGTGGAAAACCCATCGTGAGAAGCCTCTGTGCGTTGCTCTCTGTTACACCATCGATACGATGCAGCAATCCAATGCAATTCCACTTGCTGGTATCTATCTGTTCGACCTATTACCGAATGGCTCAATTCAGATACTCGCCTCTGTCACTGACCGGGTTGATGAATTGACTGAGTGTGTCAGACGAAATAATGCTGAGTTTTATGACATTTGCACCTCGATGGGTCTTTCTGTTTTGAATCTTTCCGCACCCATGTGCCTGGAAACAGTGACTATTCCCAAACCCTGGGGTAACGAAATCTGGTTTACCGGATCCGAGACTCGCGGCGTCTCAAGCGTTCAGGATATACCGCTACCCTGGGTAATATCCCTGTATCAATCCGCCCTTGTCGGGCAGGCTGACCCGGAACTTGTGCTGCTAAAGATCCTTGATCCATTACCGGATGAAAATTACGGCGACCTGTATTTCGAGATGCATTCCAAAAAAACGGAAGTTTATGTGATTACCCGACTGGATGAAACAGCCTGGCCTGGCGGAAAGGGGCAAATTCGAATCGGTTTCAGTAAACAACGACAGAAACAATATCCAGACCTCGATACATTCAAAGCAGCCTACCTGACCAGTGTGCAAGAATACGAGCGGATCAGACGCCAGATTGACACAAAATTCGATGAGTATCGCAATGAGGAGGGTTACCCGGAAGACATGCCGCTACCAGTTGACGTACTTGACAGTTGGCGGGATCGACTTCCTGATGAATGGCAACGTAGGGAGGATATGCTCAGAACAGACATGAATGATTTCACTGCCTTCAGAAATCTGTCTGTCGGCGATGTGATCTGCATTGATCCATTGACTCCGCACTCGCTGCAGCACGGTGTTCGGTGCATCGAATTTCAAACGCCTCACTACGAACGCCAGATCCTCTCTTTTACCCAAAAAGTATTGACGCAAAGCAATTGGGATACAGAGACAGCCATCCAGGAGATGATCATTGCACCGCCAATTCAACAGCCATTTGAAATTGTGCATCAAGCATCAGGTGTTTGTGTAGAAATCATTGCTGATTTCGAACAATTCGTCGTCCTGCGAGCAACCATTGAGTCAGATCATTGCTTCCAACAACAGCTGAATGACTATGCACTCATAATGTGCGTGTCTGGCAACTGTGCAGTAGCAGACGTGAATCTGGCACCCGAGCGGGCTTGCCTGGTTCCCCATAATCTTGGCGATGTCACAATCAGCAGTCGAGGCGGACATACCGCAACTTGCCTGGTTGCCCTTCCAGCATGTTCCCAGCACGGATAATTCAGATTAACAACACGCATAAGCTGTCTACATGATTAATCCGGTCTACAGGCCACCTGAACTGGTTAGCAATTCATATACAGCCTGGGCCATCCTGGCGTACCCTTTTTGATTAAAATGGACCCGGTCGGACTTCATAGTACGATCTGCTTCCAGATCCGAGAGAATGTCAAATTCCACCGGCACCTGCAGATCATCCTGCAATGACTCGTAATAGTTCTGTGCTGTAGGAAATAAACCTGGTGCCGGAACCGCTATCAGGACCGCCTGCGCTCCCGTACTTCTCACCAGCGCAACCATTCGTCGCAAATTTGATTCGGTGGTGCTCCTCGCCACGCGACGCAAAACATCATTACCACCATGGCACAGGATCACCAGATCCGGATGCACTGCCTGCAACACGGTCCCCAACCGTTCAAGCCCTGCACCGGATACTTCACCAGGTACCCCCGAGCGTATGACTTTGCGACCCGTTAGTATCTGCAGTCTGGACGGGTAACTCTCGCCAGCACTAACACCAGTACCGTAGGTCAGGCTATCGCCAAAAGCAAGAATGGTCCCATTTTTGGGGATGGGCGAGAGCCCGGGCTGACCACCGCAGCCAACAAATACCAGGAGTAACAGCAGCAGGTACAGGCGTATGCTGCCCCATGCTTTCCTTGTCAGGCTGACTACCGACCGGGCAATCACGTCAGTTAGTGGTGTATCTATCAGGGCAGCAGATGTGCTACTGCATCTCTTTCTTCCCGGAGTTCTGCTTCGGTTGCGCTCATTTTCTGACGGCTGAATTCACTTATCTCCAGATCCTGAACGATTGACCAGTCTGCGTTTTTACATTCACACGGGAACGAGTAGAAGAGCCCTTTCTCAATTCCATAACTACCATCAGAGTAGACTGCCATGCTAACGATCTTGCCATCACTACCGAGCACCCAATCTCTTAGATGTTCGATTGCTGCATTAGCAGCACTTGCCGCACTCGAGGATCCCCTGGCTTTGATTATTGCTGCGCCCCGCTGTTGAATAGTGGGTATAAAGCTTTCCTCAATCCAGTTCTGATCGATCAGATCCAGTGCCGTTTTTCCGGCTACACTGGCGTGATTAATGTCAGGGTACTGGGTAGCAGAGTGGTTACCCCAGATTGCCAATCCGGTGATCTCCTTGGAGTGGCTACCTGTCTTCCCTGCCAATTGTGAAACTGCTCGATTGTGGTCCAGCCGGGTCATGGCTGCAAATTGACGAGGATCCAGATCCGGAGCATTTCTCTGCGCAATCAGGCAATTCGTGTTAGCCGGATTACCCACTACCAGAACCTTCACCTTTGAACTGGCGTGATCATTGAGGGATTTCCCCTGAACAGAAAAAATTGCAGCGTTTGCTTCAATCAGATCTTTTCTTTCCATGCCAGGACCACGAGGCCTGGACCCAACCAATAATGCATAATCCACATCTTTGAACGCCACGTCGGGTTGATCAGTGGCAACTATGTCTTCTACCAGGCTATATGCACAATCCTCAAGTTCCATCACGACACCGCTCAATGCTTCCATGGCAGGAGTTATTTCCAGTAATTGAAGAATCACAGGCTGATCCTTGCCCAGCATTTCACCCGCGGCGATTCTGAACAGCAGGGAATAACCGATCTGACCGGCGGCACCAGTCACTGCTATACGTACGGGAGTTTTCATATCAATTTCCTTAAATTAGCCAACTGAAGAAGGTCTGATTCTATCCATCAGACCGATAAAATCGGGGTTGATATTATAGCAATGCCGGGTGTCGATTCCCAACAATCAGTCACCGGTTACTTTCCTGCAGGCCAGCTCAATCGCAGCTCTGCATGTTACGGAAAATGGATGGAAAACAATGCAGCCAGGGCATGGTCACCGGGTTATCTGCGAGCAGAACTGGACCGGCTGGCAAAGCCAAATCGAGCCTTTGGGAGAAAAACCCACATCAGATCAAAAAGTCACCGTGTATTCTGTTGCGCAGAATCAGTGAACTGTATGTTTTACTGAACCGATCCCGTTCCATGGCAATAAAATCCCGAATGATTCGCTCTTCAAAGGTGAGAATATCCTGATCGATGCCTGTGTACACACCAGCCACATGAGAGCTCAATTTAGCATTGCTCAACCCTTCAAACTCGCCGCATTCAAACGGCTCTTCTCTAAATACGTCGAGATAGGCAGTTGCCGATGGCTTCTCACGAAGAACTGCGAGCAGGCTATTCTGATCAATCAAATCTCCTCGTGCGCCATTAATAAGCACGAAGTCATCTTTCAACGAACGAAGAAATTGCTCAGAGACAAATCCCCTGGATACCGGATTCAGACTCATCAGCGGTATCACTACGTCAATATCCGGAAGCTGCTGCTGCAGATCCTGTACTTCGATCTCCAGGAATGGGTCATGCACAACAACCTCTTTCACAAGAGGAGAAAGGCTTTCATACACAATCTTGCCAATATGACCCAGCCCCAGTAACAGTATTTTCAGGGAATTCATCGGCTTTCGATGCCACTGCCGTCCTTCTTGCCATGTTGCAACATGCGGTGCAGGGTTGAAATGTGAAAATAGCTGCGACAGCACATAGGTCGCTACCGCATGCGCCCGGATCGGGTTTCCAACGACTATCTCAAACATCGGAATCTGTGCGAAGTCCACCGGAATGTTATCGTATCCGGAATTGGCATGAACGATCAGGGCGACATGGTGCAGATCCTGATCAACCAACTCGTCAAACTTCGTATGTGTTGTACTGAGAAGAATGTTTGCACGATTGCTGTTTATTTGTCCTTCATATATTAAGCCGGGGATGGACTCCAGTCTCTGTTTTTCCCATTTTCTAAATTCCGTATGGTGGTATGCAGACAAATCCATACGACAGGCTGTTATAGCATTACTCAAAAATGTCTCCTTACCAATTCAGGCGTCACCCTTTAGAGTTGCTTGACGAACAGCATAGTGTTTCCTGAGATCCGTTCTCATCCTGTTCGGTTAGCCAGGCTCTCGAGTATACCCAATTCGTGCTCACAATATATGTCGACACTCATGCCCCGGCAGATTACGGTACCAAATTTGACTCGAATCATGGTGACTGAACCGGCTATTGGCTATAAAGCACAATATCTGCACGCAATACCCACGTCTGGAATAGTCTGCTTATGTCGCAAAATGCCTCGAAACCCGGCCTGTTCCGCAGGTTACCACCATTATTACTGCAACCCATGCGACTGATTCCCTACTCTTTGCAGAAACCCGCAATAGAATTTGGCCTCAAGCAATTTTTCAGGGAAGCTATTCTACAGGATGAGCTTCAGATTCTGGAGGGCAGGCGAGTTCTACTTGATATCACAGACTTAAAACTCAAATTCATGCTTGGGGTCATGCATGGCAAACCTCAGTTGTCGAAGAACCTGCAATCACCCGATGTCTCTATTCGTGGCATCCTCGAAGAATTCGTTCTGCTTGCTGCCAATAGAGAGGACCCGGATACGCAGTTCTTCCAGCGCCGAATAACAATTGAAGGGGATACAGAACTGGGTCTGGAAGTAAAAAATCTTATTTATAGTCTTGATCCAGACAGACTACCAACAGCAGTAAATCGATTCCTTGATCACCTGGGCTGGATGGTCGAGAAAACCAAAATGAAAGGGCTATAACATGCCAGGATTTCCAAACCAGTATCCGTTACAAAAGCTTTGTGCTTCATTCACCCGCTGGAGTTCACCATTTCGTACACGGTCGAATGCATCAACTACTGATTTCATCTCATCGATTTCAGAAATCGGGCTTATACGGACGACGCCAACACCCAGAGCAGGCATTTCGGCCACCTCCTCAAGTAAATTAGTGCGTTCCCCCGATTGGGTCTGGATACCGTTCAAATTGAATAAAGTCTGCTCTTCCTGACTGCGAAGAGGTATCCCGGTCGGGTAATTCTGGCACACGAACTGGCAATCATCTTTAGGCAGATTGTGCGCTCTGGCCGTAAAACATCGTGCCGAGTATGCAAGCGGCAAATGCCCGTAGACGAAGACTTCTGCTTCCGGCTTTTCTGACGAGTCAGCCAAAATATCGATCAGTTCCTGCTTACCCAACTCTACAGGTAGTACCCAACGCGTCAATTGTTTACTGCAAAGAAAATCCAGCGTCTTGCCATTGTATATATTCACAGAGGGGCCAGTCACAAAAGGCAGATTCAGTTCATTTAGAATCTGTACCGCACTCATATCGTTAGCTTCAACTCGAAATTCGCCATTCTCACAAAGATGCCGTACTCCAGTCAGCTCCGACTCTGATTCAAGCAATGTCAGGCTGGATAGCAGCACTTCTTTGCCTGTCGCGCGAAGTTCTCTCGCTAATTCAATCCAGTCCTCCAGACTCATCGACCTTCTTTTTGAGCAAATTGTTTCTCCCAGGTAGAAGATGTCCAACCGGGTTTCGGCCAGCTCTCTGTAAAAATCGATGATATCCTCTTTAGTCCAGTGATAGAGAATGGGTCCCAGCGACAATCTCATAATTTCTCCATCACTGCCAGCGTCGATGGTAGGCACCCAGGGTGGTCTGGCTTCCTTCAGAGAGAGATGCCAGGCGTTGCTGCCATTCTTTTTTTTGGGTGAATAGTGCGGGACTCTTCTGGCAGAGGTCAATCGCTTCACGCCACACTCGTGTCACCTGCTCAACATAAGCAGGGCTGCGCTGACGTCCTTCAATCTTGATTGCTTTAACTCCTGACAGGTACAGTTCGGGAAGTAAATCAAGTGTATTTAAGCTGGTAGGTTCTTCCAGTGCATTATAGGTATTGCCTTCTACCCGAAACCGACCCTTGCAAAGCGTGGGATATCCAGCATTCTCCTCTTCCTGAAAACAATCAATCAAGACATCGTTGAGCCTTGACTGAAGTCCAGAAGGTGTATTCTTCCAGCGTACAGCAGACCCAGGCGAGCAGGCACCAAAATTATTGGGTGACTGCCCTGTGACAAAGGATGACAACAAGCACCTGCCTTCGGCCATAATACACAGGCTACCGAAGCCAAATACTTCCAGTTCAACCGGACTCTTTCCCACCAGCCTTTTCACCTGAGTCAATGACAACACACGCGGAAGTACTGCTCTCTGGATACCAAAATTCGCATGATAAAACGCCAGTGCACTGGCATTGGTGGCAGAGCCCTGTACTGATAGATGTAATCGCAAATCAGGGTAGTTGTCCCGCGCATACTCCAGCACACCAATATCCGCAACGATGAGTGCATCGACTCCAGCATCTGCAGCGCTAGAAACAGCTCTCGTCCAACGTGACCATCCAGCGGGTTGCGGGTATGTATTTATAGCAAGGAATATTCGACAGTCATTCTTGTGCGCGAATTCGACTGCCTGTTTGATATTGGCGGGTGTGAAATTTAATCCGGCGAAATGCCGGGCATTGGTATCATCCTTGAACCCAACATAAACGGCATCGGCACCTTCTAGCACTGCCTTTTTTAGCGATGGCAAATTGCCGGCTGGACAGACCAGTTCCATAACCGATATTCCGCTCAGAAAATCTGGGCGCACCTTATCATGCTGCTTTTCAGCATGCCATCAGTTTTGCTCATTTTTCGTATTCCCACAACCCGGGCACTCAGCCTGGTACTAACCGGCGATCAAGGGATAA
>CAZNFE010000002.1:14100-26336 GCA_964571945.1 uncultured Pseudomonadales bacterium | reverse complement strand
CCTTCTGCGAGAGAGAGAGACAGAGCGTGCGCAAGCGCGACGAGTACATGAACCGGGACGGCAATCATAGCAGCCTGGATACATCCGGGGAAGGACTGTACGGATTCTGGTTTGACGTTGCACTGGGCGGCTCGTTAACCGATGGCAAGGTGTTGCCTGAAATGCAGTTCAGCCGGGAGTGGGATGGCCCCTGGTATGGAAATTCGGTTGCGCTCAAGGACGGCTATTCCACTGAGATGTTCCTGCCCTGGTCCATGATGGCAATGCCGGATGTTGAAGGACAGCGCACCATGGGATTTTATACGTCTCGTAAGGTGTCTTTTCTGGATGAACGATGGGGTTGGCCATCATTGCCTATGACGGGTTCCAAATTCATGTCCGGACTGCAACCCATGCAACTGGAAAAGGTCAATCCGCACCAGCAATATGCCCTGTTCCCCTTCACTTCGACCACATACAACAATCTGGATGACAAATCCGTTTACCGTACGGGTGTCGATATCTCCTGGCGCCCTTCCTCAAATGTGCAATTTACCGCGTCGCTGAATCCTGACTTCGGAACCGTAGAATCTGATAACGTCGTGGTTAACCTCACTGCGGTTGAAACCTACTATCCTGAGAAACGGTTGTTCTTCCTGGAGGGCAATGAGATTTTCGTTACTACACCCAGGTCCAATATAATGTTCAGCGCCACATCTGCAGCAGGCAGCGGAGCCCGTGCAACCAAGAGCAGTTTTCTGCCCACGCCCACCACGCTGGTTAATACTCGCCGTATCGGCGGCCAGGCACCTGAACCTGACCTGCCCGAGGGTGTCTATGTGGCTGACGTGGAATTAGGCAAACCGACAGAACTATTGGGTGCATTCAAGATAACGGGCCAATCAGGCGGGTTTCGTTACGGTGTGCTGTCTGCATTTGAGGAGGCACAGAAGTTTCACGGAATAGACTCCCATGGAAACGATTTCAGGCTTGATCAGGATGGCAGAAACTTCGGTGTGGTGCGATTCCTGTATGAAAATAACGACCACGGTAGAAAGGGGATCGGCTGGATTTCTACCGCGGTAACGCACCCTTCGGGTGACGCCTATGTGCACGGTATCGATACCCACTATCTGAGCCCATCCAGCCGTGTCAGATGGGATTCCCAATTCATCTACACGGATGTGGATAATGTCGACGGGTATGGCGGCTTCACAGACGCATACTATTTCCCGACCCGTGGAATCATGCATAAAGTTTCCTTCGACTACCTTGATAAGAACCTGGATGTTACCGATTTCGGTTTCGTCAGGAGGAATGATGTAATTGTTGCAAGATATTTTTACAACCACATAACCTCCGACCTGAAGAAACTTCGTAGTCGATCCAACTCATGGATTTTCAATCAGGAATACAATACTGACGGTCAAGTTGTACGAAGCGGCGTGTTCTGGCGCACGGGATGGACGTTCCAGAATCGTATGCAGCTGCGCACCGAACTCGCTTTTTTCCCCCACCGATGGGATGACCTGAACAGCGAGGACAATGGTTCCTTTCGAACGAAAGACAGATGGGCATCAGAAATTGGCATTGGCACCGATTCCAGCAAGCAACTGAGTATTTCGCTCGCAACTGGCATGCGCCAGGAGGAGTTGGAAGACTGGACTCAGACCGTTAAAGGCGGACTGACTTATAAGCCCGCGGACCGACTTTCATTCGATCTGGATCTCAGTTATTTCCGACACGATGGTTGGCTATTGCATCAGGATGGCAGACTCTTTACAACATTCAAGGCTTCAAACTGGCAACCGAGGATCGCGATGGATATCTTCCTGACGGCACATCAACAGATACAATTTACATTGCAGTGGGCAGGTATCAGAGCAACCGAGCAGGATTTTTATCAGATCCCGCCGGGTGACGGTTACCTGATTCCCTATGATAAGGGGCCGGATGAAATAACAGACGACTTCTCAATCAGCAGGATCACTTCTCAACTCCGTTATCGTTGGGAAATTGCACCCCTATCTGATTTATTCATCGTCTACACCCGTGGCAGCAACCTGGAGACCCGGCGTCAGGATGATTTCAAGGACATGTTTACCGATTCATTAACAGATCCGCTCATTGATCTGTTCGTGGTCAAACTCAGATATCGCTTTGGATCATAGACTGCTCTTTTTCAGGCATTGCGAAACGGGGAATGCTCATCAAGGTATGCAATATCCATATTTACATGCTTTCTTTCCGATGCAAGAAAATCATCCACTGCATCCCGAAGCCCTTGATGGGCTATCCAGTGGGCACTGTACGTATGGGTTGGCAGATATCCTCTGGCTAGTTTGTGGGGTCCCTGCGCTCCGGCTTCCACTCGCTTCAGGCCATGCCTGATGGCATATTCAATCGCCTGGTAATAGCACACCTCAAAATGCAGGAATTCGTGATACTCGATACACCCCCAGTTACGACCGTATAAGCATTCGCTGCCGATAAAATTGATCGCCCCGGCAATATATTTGTCACCCCGCCGACACATAATGAGCAGAATATCTTCTGGTATATTTTCTCCTACCTGACTGAAAAACTGACGAGTCAGATAAGGGCTGCCCCATTTCCGACTACCTGTATCGATATAGAAAGTGTAGAACGCATCCCAGTGCTGTTCAGTAATATCGGTTCCTGTTAACAACTCTATGGTGACGTCGTTTTGCAAGGCAATGCGCCTTTCACGCCGGATGTTTTTCCTTTTTTTGGAAGATAACGCAGCCAAAAAGTCCTCGAAATCCCGGTATCCCCTATTGATCCAGTGAAACTGCTGATGGGTTCGTTGCAAAAATCCCATCGCACCCATTCGTTGCCATTGCGTTTCATCAGCAAACGTAACATGTAACGATGACACCTGCATTTTTTCTGCAACCTGCATGGCGCCACTGAGCAGAGCCATTTCCCAACTGGTCTGATCAGCTGAATTTTCTACCGGACTTCTGGTTAACAATCTTCTACCGGTTGCAGGTGTAAAAGGGATCGATACCTGTAATTTCGGATAATACTGGCCACCGGCTCTTTCGAAGGCGTCAGCCCAGCTATAGTCGAATACATATTCACCCTGGGAATGACTCTTGAGATACATAGGCATAACAGCGACGATCTGTGAGTCAGCTTCCAGCTTCAGGTGATAGGATGCCCAGCCGGTCTGTGCAACCGCAGACCCGCTGTCTTCAAGTGCAGACAGGAATCCCCAGGAGGTGAAAGGGTCATAAGGGATGCCGCATGCCGGATTCTCCAGCACCGGATTGGCACAATAGTCCCACTCCTGGCGGCTTATGCTGTGGAGGGAATCTATCGCTGTCAGCGTATAGGCTGGATGGGAAGACATAGTATTTATTCAGTTGGCTCAAGTAGTGCGATCCGGCAAGCTGGCTTCAGTGAATTGTTAAACAATTCAGCCTTACAACATTTCAGAGGCTAGTAATTCCAGCGCTTCAGTCTGGCTTGAGCCAACTAACATACTGCCGATGTGTCCCTTTTTACCAGCTTTTTTCCATGCGGCCAGTCTTTCCACTATTCGTTCTTTTGGACCGACCAGGGCAACCTCATCAACTAATTCATCGGGCACAGCAGCCATGGCTTCCATTTTGTTTCCTGCCAGGTAGAGATCCTGGATCTTGATCGCCGCATCCTCATACCCGAGCGCCTTTGCATAGTCGTTATAAAAATTCTTTGTCCGGGCACCCATACCGCCGACATAAAGTGACATCATGCCTTTTACCGGCATTCGGCACTGTTCCAGATCGTCCCCCATAATACAACTTACAAACGGTGCTACATCGAAGTCCTGCAAAGATTTCCCCGCCTTATGCAACCCTTTGGCGATGGATTCTTCGAAGATGTCGTACCGGTCTGGATTCATCCACACTGGAAATACACCATCTGCCAATTCAGCACTACAGGCTAAACCTTTGGGGGTAATTGATGCAGTGTAAATGGGAATATCTGTGGCAGGCTCAAGAATACTCTTGAGCGGTTTGCCAAGGCCGGTCGCATCTTCACCCTGATACGGTAAATTGTAATGATAGCCCTGATATTCAACATTGCCTTCCCGTGCCATGATCTGGCGCAGTATATCGATGTATTCCCTGGTCCGTGTTATCGGCCGGCCGTATGCAACGCCATGCCAGCCTTCTACCACCTGAGGTCCTGAGGCGCCTAATCCCACGATAAATCTTCCGGCCGACAACTGGTTTAGGGTCATTGCTGTCATGGCAGTACAAGCAGGCGTTCGTGCGGGCATCTGCATGATCGCTGTACCCACTCTGATTTTAGAAGTATTAGCCAAAATCCAGGCCGCCGGAGTAACCGCGTCAGACCCGTATGCCTCCGCGGTCCAGACCGAGTCATATCCCATACTCTCAGCCTGTTTGATCTTTTCCATCTGCAGGTCGATCACCCTCCCGGAGTAACCGGCAATAATTCCTAATTTCATCTATTTGGCTCCTTATGCTTTGATGAATGCGGCGTAGTATTTTTTGGTGATCATGGCTTTAGATGACACCCTCTGGCTCTGGCATTCATCTATTCAAAAATCAAAATTGTCCCCGGTGAATGCAGCATACGTTGCTTCAGCTTCCTCCGGGTCAGGTGTTGTCGCAGAAATAATATGTGTGGTAATTCCGCCCTCGGCACTTTCCCTGATCCTGTCTCGGCACTCATCTGCGGTTCCCAGAATAGCGATCTGATCAACCAATTCATCAGTAATAGCGCAGGTAGTTCTTGCTCTGTCTTTGGCAGCCCAGCCAGATTTGATTTCGGCTGCCATTTCCGGGTACCCCGACCAGGCCAGAAAATCATTGTACACGGGAGTGGCATAGTAGGGTGCGAAGTTTGCACGGATAACATTCCTGGCCGCTTCTTTGTCTTTAGTAACACACACCATATGCCGACAGACCACCTCGACATCTTCAGCTCTCTTGTCAGCCCTTTCCGCACCTGTTTTCATATGATCCAGTATTCTGGGCAATACTTTTCTGGGGAACAGATTCACGATTACCCCATCACCTATCTGCGCCGCCATTTCCATCATCTTTGACCGCAGGGCAGCAATATAAATAGGCTGAATTCCCTCTTCAAGGGGTAACTGTCGGTACCCATGACTCTGCACGGTGACGCCATCAAAGTCACTCCTGGCGCCCGTTAACATTTGCCTGACTAACTGCGTGGTCTCCTTTACCCGGGTCAGCGGCTTGTCAAATACCTGCCCGTTCCAGTTCACCATCATGGTGTGGCTGGATGAGCCTAACCCGAGGATGAACCGCCCACCGGACAATTCGTGCAGGATATGAGTAGTAGCTGCAAGCACCGCTGGAGTCCTGGTGAACACTGGAATGATGGCAGTGCCGATACGAACTCGACTGGTCCGTTCTGCCACTGCCGCAGCCGTCGTTAATGCATCAATACCCGAGCTATCTGCAAACCATACATCATCATAGCCATGTTCTTCTGCCCAGACCGCCTGATCAAGGGTGGCTAGGACTCCGCGTGGATTGGGTAAGGTTACGGCAATTCTTTGTGGTACGGTCATATGGGTGCCTTTTTTGATTATAGTGATGCTTATTTTAGTTTTTAACCGCACTTTGAGCTAAAAAATCTAACATTAGCCGAGCGCTATGCAATGAACGGCCGAACCGTTGCGGACGACACGCCCGGTTGAATTTCAAATGATCGACTGAAAGTTTCGGCTTGCGGCTATATTATCTCGTTACTCTTTATAATTTCTTCTCCCTCACGTCCAGTTACTATTAAGCCAGGACGATAGAGCGCCTTCTTCTTGCCGGTTTTTGTTCGTTCAAATCTTTTTGCTGATGTATAGACCGGATCTTTCAGAGAGTCAGCAGCAAAAGATTTTTCCGTCCGATCAGCAGACACTGGGCGATAGTCAGTTGTGCGTTGCAACGGCGTTCTGCCGATTGATCGGATAATAGTCTCCATTTCTTCCGGTGAGGTTTCCTGGCCATGACTGGCTCCTGCCGCACGGGTGATCGTTTCGTTCATCAGGGTGCCTCCCAGATCATTCACTCCTGCGTTCAGACAGGCGCGGACGCCTGCATGACCAAGTTTAGTCCAGGATGCCTGGATATTTATAAAATGCGGATGCAGCGCCAGCCTGGCAACCGCGTGAATCAGGATGCTCTCCCTGAACGTAAGCCCCCTGCGGGCATGTCCCTTCAGGTAAATAGGTGCTTCCATGTGAATAAAAGGCAGTATCACAAATTCGGTAAAGCCACCGGTTTTCTTTTGCAGATCTCTTACTTTTATCAGGTGCCGGGCAATATGCTTATACTCCTCAATATGCCCGCACATAATCGTCGCGGTGGTGTTAAAGCCGATCTTGTGCGCTGCCTCCATCACTTGCAGCCATTGCTCAGAATTGATTTTATCGGGACACAGGGTTGCTCTTACCTCATCATCGAGAATTTCCGCGGCAGTACCCGGCAGCGTACCTAAACCGGCATCCTTGAGCTTGCCCAGATACTGTTCAAGTCCGAGTCCCAACGTGTGTGCGCCCTGCCAGATTTCCAGCGGCGAAAAGGCATGAATGTGCATTTCAGGCACAACCTGTTTTATGGAGTGGCAGATATTGATGTAGGTGTTGCCATCGTATTCCGGGTGGATACCCCCTTGCAGGCAAACTTCGGACGCACCCCGGTCCCACGCCTCGCTCGTTCGCCGCATGATCTCTTCGGGTTCCAGGTCGTAAGGCCGTCCACGCAGATTTTCACTCATCTTGCCTTTGGAAAAAGCACAGAACTGGCACTTGAAATAGCATACATTGGTGTAATTGATATTTCGATTTACGACATAGGTTACGGTATCGCCATTCACCTGTTTTCGAATCTCATCTGCCGCCTGACAGACATGGGTAAAATCGACATCTCTGGCTTGCAGCAGCCTGACTACTTCCTGCTCTGACAGATCTTCTCCCGCTTTGGTTTTTGCCAGAATCACCGCCACATCTTTACTTGCTCCGGTTTTCGGAACTGCTTGAATCGCACGTAGATCCTTTGCCGGTGGCTCAATCACTGCACCGGCTGCCCACGATTCATTTCTGACAAATCCCTGTCCATCTATCTGCTGCAATACTGAACCCTGCAGGATCGGATGCACCCAACGATCTATACTGGTCGCATAGTTCGGATAGATAGCAAGTCTTTCGACCAGATGCTTTCCAGCCATAGCCGTTTCGTTAGCAAGTTTCTCCAGGTGCGGCCAGGGTGCTTCGGGGTTCACAAAATCAGGGGTTACAGGTGAAACACCGCCCCAGTCATTAATGCCTGCAGAAACAATTTGACCCAGGGTGCCCGGACTCAAATTCGGAGGCGCCTGAATATTCATGCCGGACCCGAAAATGATTCTCGCCATGGCAATCGTCCATAGCAGTTCATCTAAATCCGGTTCCGGTGCATGGGCCATCAGGGTGTCGGGTTTTGCCCGGAAATTTTGTATGATAATTTCCTGGATATGGTGGTATTGATTATGTATCTCACGCAGTGCCAGCAGTGACTCCAGGCGCTCCAGACGGGTTTCACCGATACCAATCAATATACCCGAGGTAAATGGGACAGCGGCCTCTCCTGCATTGCGCATGGTTTCATAGCGTCGCTCAGGGACTTTATCCGGAGAACCATGATGTGGCATGCCCTTCTCGGCGAGCCTGGGTGATGCACTCTCGAGCATAATGCCCATAGAGACAGAGAGTTTTCGCAGTGACCTGATCTCGTCGATGGTCATCAAGCCCGGATTCAGATGCGGCAGCAAACCCGTCTCATCAAATACCTTTTCCGCCACTTCAGCCAGATAACCCAGGGTGGATTCGTGGCCCAATTCCTGAAGTCCTTGCCGGGCAGCTTTATAACGCAGCTCCGGTTTGTCACCCAGGGTAAAAAGCGCTTCCTTGCAACCGGCTTTGGCTCCCTGTTCAGCGATATTCAGGACCTGTTCTCTGCTGAGATAAGGTGCCTGTATTTTCCGGGGCACCTGGGCGAATGTGCAATAGTGACATACATCTCGACACAGGTGAGTTAATGGGATGAACACTTTACGCGAGTAGGAGATCAGATTTTGAAATCCCTGGTCACGAATATCCGCGGCTGCTTCTGCCAGCCGATGAGTTTCGGTCACATCGGCGAACGCCAGCACTTCCTCGTCCGACAGACCGCCTGTGGCAGTAGTTGCTTTAATCAACAGATTTTCAATTCTTGTCATTTTGATCTTCCAAAAACCCTTCTCCAGGAACAGGGGGTCCTGGTCATCCTCTGCTGGATAACTCCAGTTGCAATTCATGTCGATCGATAATGCCGCTCTCCTTCAGATAATGCCACGTATGCGAGCAAATCTCACCTGCTTTCAACCGACTTATCAACTGCATCAGGTCATCGGGAGTATCTACATCAAGGCCCAGTCCGGGTAGTTTGGTGACACGCGGTTTTATACCCAATTCTCCGGCGAAACGTAGATGTCTGCGGAAGCTGTCTTCGCCAAAACCAAATTTCAGGCAATTCGGCGGTGCGCAGCAAATACAGTTTGAACCACCCAGATCCCTGGCCGGAACGATGGTAAATACGGCCTCCGATTCATCTCCTGATGCCGTTTCCAGATCAGTCAATACTATGCGCAATTCTTCCACGGTCACCATGGGTACATCACCAGGGACAAAGACCAGTCTCTGTACGCCTTCTGCAGCCATTCGCTGCGCTGCGGCGGTCACGGCTGCAATCAGACCCGGCTGCTCAGGTTCCGGTATGACTCTGGCGCCACATGATTGGGCCAGACCCTGAACGATGAGATCACCGGTAACCACCCAATATTCGTCAATTAATTCACACTCATGCAGCGCGTAGAGTACGTCCTCCACCATGGCCTGGAATAGCGAACGGCGCTCCACTTCACTCAATACTCCGGCCAATCTTTGTTTCGCATTTGCCAGTTGCTTGATTGGCACTACTGCACAGGTGGTACTTTTTGTCATCTTGATCGGTAGTTGATTCAGATTCCGGGAATACACCCGCTTGAAGGTTATTTGGCAGACTGCCCGTTCATCAATGTGCGAGCGAACGACACGGTATCTCCAGCCAACTGGAGACGATCCCGTAACGTTATCATGACTGTGGAAGTGACGATAGTCGCCAGACCCAATTCTTCCACATCCGAGCGGAGATCGGCATCCTGTTGGTCCAACACAAAGCCATCCAAAAAGTCTGCATAATGCTGGGCCACTGAAACAGCACTTTGCGGCATATCCAATTCCTGCATCATCTTGGCGGTCGGTCCTTTCAGTGCCTGACCTCCCACGATGGGAGAAACAGCGATCACAGGGACGGCAATGTCGCGTAATCGGTTTCTGATTCCCGGAATGGATAACACCGGATCTACTGATACGAACGGATTGGACGGACAGATGATTACGGCAGCGAGCTGAGAATCCTGTAACTGCTCCAGAAACCCCGGACTTGCACTGGCATCTTCAATGCCTTCAAATCTGAATCCGTGTACCTCCGGTTGGCACCTGTCACGCACGAAGTATTGCTGAAACGGAAGCTCGCCGCCATTTTTTAGCAGAACCTGTGTCGAAACCCTGGCATCGGTCATCGGTACCAGATTCTGAGCCACACCCAGTCTGACACACAATTTTGCGGTTACTTCCGAAATCGTACTGCCTTCATTGAGCAGTACCGTTCTCGTCAGATGAGTGGCCAGATCACGATCACCAAGCCTGAACCACGTTTCGCCACCAAGTGTCTCGAGGCTATCCATAAAATGCCACGATTCGCTGGCTAATCCCCATCCGAGCTCTTTGTTACTGAGGCCGGCCAGCGTATACATAACGGTATCCAGATCAGGACAAATTCTCAATCCAAGATGATTAAAGTCATCTGCGGTATTGGTCACGATGGACAGTTGTTCAGGCTGCAGTAATCTGGCCAGGCCAAGTGCCAGCTTGGCGCCACCCACACCACCAGAGATCGCCAAATAGTTTCCGGTTTCGCTGGATTTGCTCATCGAAACAGATCCTTATCCTTCGACCTGATCAGCGTTCGTACACCACGCAATGCTTCATCCACCGGCTCTTTTGGATGGTAGCCGCGTACCAGCACAACAGGTGTTTTTTCATTCGTCTGTCCCATAACCAGGGATGCACCTGCTGCCATTTCATCGGCCGCACCCACCTGGGTTACCACCAGTTCACGACCAAAGATATCGGTGCCACCGATATAATCCTCCAGTGCAGTAAACCCCGAAACGCCGATCGCCAGCCCCAGCGAACCCTCTCGCCAGGCTCTGCCAATACTATCGTTGATAATCACACCAACCTGGACACCGAATTTGTCTCTTATTCCCTCGCGAAGTTTGCGCGCACTGGCATCCGGGTTTTCAGGTAACAACAGCACTCTCTCCTGACTTTCAGGGTGGTCGATATTGGACTGATCAATGCCCGCATTGGCATGCACAAAGCCGAGTTTGTGTTCAACCACCAGAACACCTGGCCGTTTGCGCACCACCTCGTTGGATTCAGACAGTATCACCTCTACCAGGCGAGGATCCTTCTCTACCTCCTCAGCCAGCTCTATTGCCTTTGTGCCTGGAACAATATCTTTCAGGTCAACATAACGGTTTTCTGTCTTCGAAATTATCTTCTGGGCAATCACCAGCACATCATCTTCCTGCAGGGTTTCCTGCATACCAGATAATGCCTGCCCGATGATTTTAACCAGGTCATCGCCCGGTTCTATCATTGGGATACCGACAATTGCCTGGAAACTGAGGTTCATGCCGATTCACTCACCGATTCACCTGTGATAACAATTCCTGCTCCCGCAATTTTGTGATGTTTGTTAATACTGATGAGCACTGAAGTTAACGCTTCCGCTGCGGCTGAATTTGCCAGCGGTCCTGCATGCCATCCCCTCAGGCCTGCCTGTTCGACCAATCCGATGACTTTTTCTCTGGCATCACGCTTGTTCCCTGTCACCAGGACATCACAGGCGATGGCGTGATCCTCGCGCAGGTGTTGGGCACCTACATTCTGAAACGCTGATACGACCTGAACAGCATCGCCGAGTAAATCCTGGGCCATCAGCGCCGCCGAACCACGTTCAGGTAGCTGTACGGTACCCACTCGCGGCGGTAAAAGGGGTACAGTAACATCGATTAACACTTTCCCCTCCAACCCCTCACGTACAGTCTCAAGCGTACTCAACTGATGTGCAAAAGGTACTGTGAGAACAACCAGATCGGCTGCTTTTGCTGCGTCAAGATTCTCCATTCCCGCAACATTGAGATCAGGAAATTCTGCCAGAAGATCCGCTGCTGCCGCCTTGCCCTTCGCCAGCGTTCTGGAACCGATGATGATGCGATATCCTGCGCGAGACCACCTTCTCGCCAGGCCACCGCCCAGGTCACCAGTACCACCCAATATGGCAATCGTTTCGTTGGTATCCGACATAGTTATTCCATGTGTGAATCATTGCGAGGCGCAGATTATTCCTTAAAGTGGTCCCGGGTACAACTCCGGCGCCTGGTCGATGGTTTGTCCGATAACAGCCAGCGTCGGTATCGCTCTGCAGTCAGATTATTGCAGTAATCTATCCATCTCGTTGTGAATCAGTACGATGCACTGCGAGGCGAACAGCATCCTTGGACCCAGACTAATCTTTTGTGCCCCCAGCCGTTTGAGACCAGACAGAGTTTTTCTCGGGATGGGCACGTGATCATTTAGAATGAAGCAGGCAGGGCCGGTAATTCCCGCTTCACGAACATCGATACCCTTCCGGTCCAGCAGAAAAAGCGGACAGGTTTCTGCCAGCTCCCTGACCAGGTGTTCAAAGCTCAAGGCTCGGACAACGATTCCCGCTGCAGCTTCAACGGCTGCGTTCTTTTTCAGGTCTGCTGCAGCATCCAGCGCTCGTGCAATGGTATGCAGCAAAGCTCTTTCATCGAACCCCCCCAGATTTCCCAGTTCCGAGGCGGTGAATGTGAGCGTCCGGGAAAAATCCCGACTGCTCTCCAATACCAGGTGCACTATGACATCCGGCCGATGACCTTTTGCCACAAATAAGGCATTCATCAATCCATGGGCGAGAATCTCAACATGCGCATCCTTTCCCGCTGCCGCAAGGAAAGCCTTAGCGGTGACAGGTGCGCTGCGTGCCTTCAACACAAAAACTCTCATGGACATTTCAGCCTCGTTCCATACATTGCAGCCC
>CAZNFE010000002.1:0-14000 GCA_964571945.1 uncultured Pseudomonadales bacterium | reverse complement strand
CTGCTTCTCAAAACATTAGGATAGTATGCACTTACTTACCAGCAGCATACCAAACAATTGCGGCTACTCGAATTATCCACAATTTCTGTGGATAACTTTGGTGATAAGTTCCTGGAATCACCTCTATAGCCTTGATTTCACGAGGGAATCAGTTTTTTGTTTGTTTTTTATACAAATAATTTTATCTTTATATTTCAATATGTTATGTCACTTCGAATAGTTTCGAAACCTGAATTACGCTCGGTTTACCGGTGATTCGTGTGCAAATTTGGTAAATTCTCCAAATTGTGTATAAAAATAACCAGCAGGGACATTTCACACCTGTTTTCAGGGTGAAAACAACCCTCCTGATGTGATTTTGTCTACATCTGACCCCCTTTCCGCACAGAATACCCCTACCATGAGAATGGTTATCTCGATTTCCCAACTCTTTGCATCATTCCGATCTGGAATGAACCAGTATTCACCCCCTGAATAACCATGCTTTTTTTAGTCTACCTCTCTAACGGATCTAATAAGCTGACCAAAATCAACTGCTCCGACAGCAATTCTGAGAGATTTCTTAATCCGGGCATTGGATTTCATATCAAACCCTGCCAACCTGTCAGCAACCTCCCTTGCGCGCATCAGAACCTGGTCATCTGCTACTGCTTCCAGCGCGATACCTTGTTGCACCAGTGCCTCGCCGTAAACTCTCTGGGCCAATTGTGCAAATTGCATTGCCCTGGCATATCCGAAGCGTAAGGCTAACCAGGCAATATTAACCGGTGCAGACATACCTCTTTCTGCTTCAGCCACATGCAGGAACGAGTTTTTCCCAGCTACCAGAAAATCGCAGGCAAAAGCCAGCGCTGAACCCCCGGCAATCGCAAACCCTTCCAATGCCCCGATCACTGGTTTTGTACAGTTGTATATTGCACAGTGAAAATCCGCCCAATCATCTGAAAATCTTTCCCGCCACTCAGGTGCAGGGTCTATTGCAAACTCCTTTAAATCCAGCCCGGCACAGAAGTATCCTTGGGCACCGCGAATTACGATGACACGACAATCAGGGTTGCTAACACACTGATTAAGCCTCTCATGTAACTGATTTACAAGTGGCCCGGTTAATGAATTGCGTCTTTCGGGGCGATTGAGTACCAATTCGGCACGACTGCCATGAATTTCGAGCAGCACCAGGTCTGACATCTCTAACTCCTTTGAATCACTTATAAAAAGCGAAATACCTCCGGCTTTCCGGAGGATTGTTATCCCCGCTGCAACCAGAATACCCGAATGTACCGCTTCCGCCTAACTCTGACGAAAATATCCACTGGTTCTGACTTCCCTGGATTGATATTTAGGTAAATCTCGATATAGTGTCGCGGGCAACTGCTAATAGCGAGTATATGTATGGGGTCAATTGTTGATTTTTTTGGTGATATCAAGGTTCTGCTGAAGGCAGCCACTTTAAAGCCATTGCAAGCTGATGAAATTATGTCCGTGGGTCTGATGGTACAAAACAATGCCACGGCTTTCCCCAATGATGTCGCGTTAATCTGCGAAGACGAATCAATTACCTGGCAGGAACTCAATGAAAGATCGAACAGAATCGCTTCATTCCTGAAAACCAAAGGTATAAAAAAGGGCGATTGTATTAGTCTTGTCATGCAAAATCGCATCGAATTTCTGGTCAACCTGACAGGTATTGTCAAACTCGGAGCCATTGCCGGACTAATCAACACCAACATTGCCAGAGTCCAGTTGGTTCACTGCATCAACCTGATTGATTCTAAAAAATGTGTGTTCGGAGAAGAACAGCTTGAATCGTTAGCTGAAGTGATCGATGAACTCTCGATTGAGGCAGGCAGCGACTTCTACTTTGTGCAGGACAACGGCGAATCACCTTGTCCTACCTGGGCGGCTAATCTTGATTCCTGTGATACGTCAATTCCATGCGTCAATCTGCCCGAAACTGAACAACTGGAATGTGGTGAGACGGCGTACTATGTATTCACTTCCGGCACCACTGGCTTACCAAAGGCTGCAATCGTGTCGCACAAAAGATGTATGCCTATGGGACAGGCATCGGCTGAGGTGCTGCAGCGCCTCAAGAGAAAAGACCGACTATACAATTGCCTGCCGTTATACCATGCGACCGGGCTCAATATGGGTTGGCAATCAACGGTCCAGGTAGGCGCATCCATGGTGATTCGAAGAAAACTCTCCGTGTCCGCCTTCTGGGATGATATCCGCAAATACCAGTGCACCAGTTTTGTGTATATCGGAGAATTCATTCGATACCTCATGAGTCGTCCTGAACAAAGCAATGATGCGGATAACCCCATAATTACAACCGTGGGTAATGGTCTTCGACCCGATATCTGGATGGCTTTCAAGAAACGCTTCAAAATCCCCAGGATCGGCGAGTTCTATGGAGCCAGCGAAGGCAACAGCGGCTTCGTCAACATCTTTAACAAGGATTGCACCGTCGGAATGGGTATCGCTCCCCTGGTGCTGGCTACCTATGATGTCGCGAATGACCTGCTGGTTCGGGATAATGCGGGAAGGTGTATTCCGGTTGCGGCAGGAGAACCGGGTTTGTTGCTAATCCAGATTACAGATAAGACTCTCTTCGAAGGATACACCAGTGATGCAGCAACCAATAAGAAAATTGCCGTAGACGTGCTGGAGGAAGGTGACCGGTATTTCGATACGGGTGATCTTCTGAAACAGGTAGACGTGGGATTCGCGTTTGGCTTAAAGCACTACCAGTTTGTCGATCGCGTTGGCGATACTTTTCGCTGGAAAGGTGAAAACGTATCCACCAATGAGGTAGGTGAGATAGTAAATTCTCACGCTGATATCCATATGAGCAACATCTATGGAGTTGAAATTCCCGGTACCGACGGCCGGGCCGGTATGGCTGCTCTCATTCTTCGGGAAGGGCTATCGAACAGCGCTGATCTGGACATCGCGGGTTTATCCCGATACCTGACCGAGAATCTGCCAGCCTATGCCATTCCGGTTTTCTTGCGGTTGCTGAAAGAGCAACCCACCACCACGACCATGAAGCTCCTGAAAAGCGACCTGCGCAGCCAGGCGTATCACCTGGATCAAATCGATGATGAGATTCTGGTGCTGAAACCTGGCGAATCGACTTATACACTCCTGGACAGGACATTTTACGATCTTATTCGGGCTCAGGAAGCCGGATATTAAGCTTGGTCTGCTACAGGTGTACCCTGTTTGTTCAGTCCGATACGTGATTCTCAGGGTTTTCTGAATCGCATAACGACGCGATCGGTATGACCGCGAATCGAGGTGTCCATCATGTGTTTCAGATGGTCATCATCAGGATTTCGAAGAATATCGGAGGCGCCTTCCAACATAAAACCTGCTGCTTTCAAATCACGTTCGATAACTGCCACGTCAATTCTATGGAGATTCTGCGCAGAAGTCACCGGTGCATCAGCTACTGCAATATGGTCTACGATGCCTAACACTCCGCCCGGTTTCAGTGCGCCATATATTGACTTGAGAAAAGCAGGCACATCGATTTTATTCCAGTTGAACCTGGCATCCTCATAATACAGATCATGAAATCCGAGAATAAAGAGTGCGCCATCGTAATATCCTGACTGAAACGCCAGATTATCTGTTTCCTTCACAATATAGTTTGCATTTGGCAACCGGTTCTCGGATAACCGCTTTGCAACCTTTTTCTGAACATACTGAGCCCAACTGCCGTTGTTATAGAGAGTTACTTCCCCTTTGCTGCCAACCAGGTAACTCGCAATTTCTGCGTAGTAGCCATCACCGGCAAACACGTCAAGAATTTTCATGCCGGGTTGAATGCCGAAGAATGCAAGGACTTCGGCTGGTTTACGATTTATATCTCTGGCAACATCTTTCTCCGGCCGTGCCGGGTTGTCTACTGCTGCTTGCACGAACGCTGGTACCTCAGCGAACGAGCTGACAGCGAAAAACATCAGGATTGCAAAAAAAGAAATTGCTTTCATCATGCCAGATCCCTCCATAGATAAGTCAAACAAACACTACCGTCCCACTAAAAAATTTCGAACAATTCTTCGAATGCTTTCATCTGTCCACCGTTGGCCGATGATGGTACCAGGATGGGCGTTTTCACTCCTGCGTCAAACCAGGCTTCCAATCCTTCCCTGACCATGGCGGGCGAACCAAACAAAGTAGTATCAGCAAGCCATTTATCAGTTAGAAAAGAGGGAATCTGCTCCCTGTCACCTGCTTTCAATGCACTTTCAATCCCCTCCATTTCTTCCTGATATCCAGCTTCTTTCCAGTAGTTTCGGTAATTAGGCAACATGGCATAACTGGTCAGGGTGCGGCGATTAACTGCTTTCGCCGCTTCGATATCTTCATCGATGCAGGTGGGGATCATATCGCCAATAAAGAAGTTGGTATCGTTTCTTTTTTGGTCGCTCAGCACACTCAGGGAATCCTTCATATGCGATCTGGCACCGTTGGCAAACACCATACCATCACCAATTTCTTCAGCAAGACCAATCATCTTCTTGCGTAGAGTGGCGAGCACTACCGGTGGCAATTCACCGGCTCGAGGCACTGCTTTTAGTTCACGAACAAAATTGCGGGTATCGGTCAGTGGTTTACCACCCGAAATTCCACGCGCATGTAAAGCGGGTTCATGGCTGACCCCAACACCGAACCGGAATCTACCACCCGACAGCTCGTGAATAAAAGACGTCGTTTGAGCAAAATCCACTACCTGGCGGTAATAAATAGGTGCAATACTGGTACCGAACACAATTTCATCGGTAACCATAGCCAGCGCTTCACACAATGCTAATCCGTCTCCCAGACTGGGACAAAATATACCTGAAAAACCTTTTCTTTCGATGTTTTGTGCTAATTCGAGGGTAGCTTTGCGACGGCCTGGCACTGCGGCAAGACTTAATGCAGGCAATTGACTCATAATATACTCCCGGGTAACAGATTTGCGTTTTGCCATGAGTCTACACAATTGCATCCGGGAAAAAAATGTTTATAGAATTACACGTTGCGATTATCATCGCCTGCGAAGGATGAGGAACAGGAGCGCATGAAAAAATCAAGGAATAAATCACTTACCCGGCAGAAAATTGCACTGGGAGCAGGTGCCGCAATCATCGCCGGATTGGCAATCTATTTTTCAACGCTTGTCATTACCACTATTCCAATGGGCGAATATGTGGCTGGAGTTCATTACGAAGAAGTGGAAAATCCCCGTCGCTTGCGCGGGGATAAAATCGAGGTAATGGAAGTATTTTCCTATGGATGTATTCACTGTTACCGGATGGAACCTGACCTGGCTGACTGGGTGGAGGACAATAAGGACAAGACGACTTTTGTTCGCGTTCCCGCCATCTCCAACGATTCGTGGCAAATTCTTGCTCGAGCTTACTACACTACTGTTGTTTTGGGCATCACCGAGAAAAACCACCTCAATGTGTTTCATGCCGTACACGATACTCACATGAATCTGAACAGTGTTGAGAAACTGGCAGCCTACTTCGATGGTAAGGGTACCACGGCTGAAGAATTTACAAAGACATACAAATCAGCCGAGGTTACCAAACTATTGGCCGCTGCCGACGGGATACAACGAAGATATCGGGTCTCATCAGTGCCAACCCTGATTATCAATGGCAAGTACCGCGTAAAAACCTCGCAACAGGTGGGTAGATCCCGAATTCTGGACGTGGTGGATTATCTGGTTGATAAAGAAATTGCAGCGACCAAGCCAGCACCCTCAACCTAACACGAGAAATACCTTTACTTATCCGTTTGTGTTTCCCGGGTCTGCTTCCGGCCAATTGACAGGACTAATCTTCTATTTGAATGGGTGCCTGCAGCGGCGGTGACTTCACTTTAAATGGTGAATCCTTAGGTATATTGATAACCGGACTCCGTTTTCGCGTAACAAAAACAGAAGATAGCGGCGTCAGCCAGCGCTTGATTTCAACCTTTAACATACCCGATTGAACCGCGGGATCCTGGTTCGCTATCTCCTCTGCTTCTGCCAGGGACTCGACATCTAATATCACCAGACCACCGCTTTCATCCGAGAAGGGTCCAGCCAACACTAAACTTCCAGCTTCCAGACAGGCCGCCAGGTACGCGTGATGTCGTTCGATGCCTGCCTGATTGGCTTCCCCTGCAGTTTGATCCCAACCGGGACCGTACTCATGCATGAGCACGTACCATGCCTCGTCGGCATGAACCTCGTTCCCAGGCAGCAAGATTGACACTGAAATCAGCAGGTATAGAAAATGTCTGGTTTTCATAATGTAATCATATCTTTGTTATTATCTACCAACAATACTCCTGGCAATCAGCTCTTTCATGATTTCTGAAGTACCCCCATAAATTCTCTGAATTCTGGCATCAACATATGCCCTGGAAATTTTGTATTCCTTCATATAGCCATATCCACCAAACATCTGCAGACATTGATCTGCCACTCTGCCTTGCATCTCAGTTGCCGCGAGTTTGAGCATGGAGGCCGTTGCCGTGCTCAATTCAGACCGCATATACTGCCCAACGCACTTCTCTGTGAATGCTGCACACAATTCAATTTCTGTTTTCATCTCGGCAAGTTTGAAGCGTGTATTCTGAAAATCTGCCAACCGCTTGCCAAATGCTTTTCTCTGCTGCACATACTCTACAGTCCAGTCAAACATTCCTTCTGCTGCTGCTGTTCCTGCCACCCCCAGGATTAATCTTTCACGCGGCAGCTCATTCATCAGATTGGCAAATCCCTGACCTTCACCACCAAGTACTTCAGAAGCAGATATCCTGACATCTTCTAGAATCAGTTCCGATGTATCTGCCGAATGCAACCCCATCTTTTCAAGATTTCGTCCCCGGCTGAATCCACCGAGAGAACAATCCAGAGTAAACAACGTCATGCCCCTGGCACCCGCTTTTGGATCGGTTTTTGCTGCCAGAATTATCATGTCACAATGCTGCCCATTGGTAATGAAGGTCTTCTGACCGTTCAGAACATAACTATCTCCATCCGCTACTGCAGTTGTACGAATACCCTGCAGGTCCGATCCGGCAGCCGGTTCTGTCATACCGATCGCTGCAACAGCAGTACCGGTGGCCATTTTCGGTAACCAATTGCTCTTCTGCTGTTCTGTTCCCAGGTGCAACAGGTAAGGCGCTGCAATGTCGGAGTGCACTGAAACAGCCGATGCCAGCGCACCGAACCCGGCTCTGGCGATTTCTTCTACCACTACACAGCCCAGTTCAAAAGAAGCATCATAACCGCCGTATTCTGACGGTAAATCCACACAGAGAAATCCATCCTCCCCAAGTTTGTTCCACAATTCTCGAGGCCAGATCCCTGCGCTTTCCCATGTTTCATAATAAGGTTCAACCTCTTTTGACAGGAATTTTCTAACTGACTCCCTGAACAGCTGTTTTTCAGCCGCATCCAATTCCGGTTGTTCGTTTGCGCTCATGCTCCATGTGTCCTGTTATTCTTTATGGAAACTCTGATTAAGTGGATAGTTTCTTCTTAGCAAAGCGTGGTGGCGATTTGGATTCGTGCAAGCACCGTTAAGCCACCAGGTTCCTGTTAGCCATCTCAACACAGCTATGGTGAAATCTCAATACAGCTATGGTGAAAATGGACCTCAATAACAATCCTCCGGCTTTGCCGGAGGATTGTTTTCGGCAGGGGCTTTAAGACGAGGAAAGCACGGGTTACACTGTGGTCATCAGCCGTACCTCGCTGGCTGGTCGATCCTTTGTTCAGCAGGCGTGTGATTAAGCGACAAGATGGTTATCCGTGATGAGTAAATTACAAATTATGACTCCTGCGGAAGGCAGCAGAATCGTTCGGGATGAATCCGAAACCATCTTGTTCGGACAACCACCAGAAGTCCTGAAGGGATTAATAACAAAGAATATCACCAGCTTTGAGACACTTGTGCTCACCGACATCAGGGAGAAAGATGGTTCGCTGCTCAACAATCTGGAGTTTCCCATCTATTTTTTCCTGTTTGTGGCTGAAGGACTGAAAGATGGCGGAAGAATAAACCTGGTTGGTACGGCAGTTGATATCTCCCACGTCTTGCGGCTGTTACGCTACACGCTTATTGGTCCAACCCGCTCTGAATTGACAGCCTGGAATACCGACCCACAGCTTCAGTCAGAATGGCTTGCTGCCTGCGAAGCGCTGGCCATATTGAATGAGCAGGGTGAGGTCATTCCTATAGAAGAATATTTCAATCTGATGCCCTTTCAGGACGGAGCAGTCCAGCTTGGTGAGATCAAGATAAAGCATACAGGTACAGATATTTACGATATTTCGAATGTGGAAGGTGAAGTACGAGTTGATCTTAACGAAGACACCAGGATTCATCCTCCTTACAAAGTGATGCATGACTATGTACCCGGCGGGCTCGTTAAAATGGGTATTGAAATACTGGGAGGTGCTTCCGGATTCACCCCCAATGAACCCTGTACGGGAATAGCGCTCTGTCACAACGGGGATTACATCCTGATCGATTCAATGCCTTTTCTTGATGAACACCTGTTTGCCAGAGGAATTTCCAAGAACCAGATCTCCGGTGTTTACCTTACTCATTTGCATGACGACCATTGTGCGATGTTCCCATTGATGCTGACTCCGCACCGAATAGAGGTCATGACTACGCCCCAGATTTTCAAGATGGCAATGGAAAAACTTGCCTGCAGCCTGGGCTGGAAAACAGAAGTTATTGAAGAGTTTTTTATCCTGGTACCAGTCACACCCGGGGTGCGATCAAATTTCTATGGCCTGGTGATTGAACCCCATGTCACCGTGCACAGTATTCCAACCATTGGTGGCACTTTTTCAACTGAACACCAGGGTTATGAGCGTCAAATATGCATTGTCGGAGACAACCACTCTATGACGGCCATCCGGGAGATGGGCGAGCAGGGGCTAATCAGGCTGGAAACGATTGAAAATCTGGAACAACTGTATAAGCGAAGATTCACGTTGCTGGTTGCAGATGGTGGCGCCGGTGCCATTCACGGCGATCCGACGGACGCACTGCATTCTCAATCTGATCGCGTGGTGTTCGTACACATAGACAACTTACCCCGGGAATTAAATGCTACTTTTTCTCTGGCGAGCTCCGGTAAAAGGTATACCGTGATCGAGGGTGATACCAGTATCGTCATGTCACAAATTCATCATTTCCTGAACGTGTGGCTGGGAGAGCCTTTTCCCAACAAATGGATGCGAAGTCTGCTCGCCGAAGAGGAAATTCGTAAATACAACACCGACGATGTGATCATCGCTCAGGATTCCGCAACACGCGGATATGTCTTCCTGTTACTTACTGGCTACTGTGAGGTAATCAACCACGACGGCCAACAATTTACATCTGTAGCCAGATTACAGGCTGGTGATATCATTGGTGAAATGGCAGTCATATCAGGCAGGGGCACTCGTAATGCCAGTGTTGTTGCCCGCTCTCCAGTGACAGTCTGTGTTTTTGCAGAAGAAACGTTCCGTGCATTTATTGAAACACAGGGGTTCAGGGACAAGTTGCTGCGACGCTGGTCGCTTCGACCAACGGTAAAGAAACTGCCGCAATTTTCAAAACTTCTTTCAGTTGTCATAGAAAAAGTTTGTCACATTGCCCGCTGGGAAGAAGTAAATGCTGGAGAAAACGCCGAATTAAATCTGGATTACTGGTATATCTTTTGTGAAGGCGATGCACTGGTAGAGGGTAAGCAGGTGGAGCATGGAGAAGAATTTGGCTGGATTCCTTTTAGCACGCCAAAAGAAAAATATGTCGATTCTATAAAAGGTGCCCGGTTCATAAAGTTACCCGTTGCAGAGATACTTGACCTGATCCGGGATACACCACAATTTAATTACACCCTTCGCAAATTACGAGTGCAGCAGGAAGATCCATCGGTTGACTGGCTAATGACTGAAATCGATATTTACTGAGGTCGATACAAAATTCATGAATGCACCAAAACCTGCCGACTCATCTTCCGGCACTTCTTCCAGTATAGTCCCGGCCGGCTACAATGATCTGGCGGCCATCAGGGATCTGGCCACAACGATCTGGAATGCTCACTATCCGGGCATCATTACGCAACAACAGATCGATTACATGCTCGCGCAAGATTATGCTGTCGAAAAGCTGCAACAAGATCTTGAAGAAGGCGTCTGCATTGACAAACTGATCGTCACAGGCATTTTGTCCGGATTTTCGGCTTATGGCCCGACGGCATCACCTGATGTCATCAAGCTGCACAAGTTGTATGTGGATCAATCAGCCCATGGCAGGGGATTCGGATCCAGCCTTCTCAGACATTGCGAGAGTCATTCGAAAGATATGGGTTATCGCAAAATTATTCTCCAGGTAAACAAGCACAATAGTAAGGCAATCAGGGCATACACAAGAAATGGCTACTACCAGGAAAAGGCTGTGGTGGTCGATATTGGATCAGGATTTGTGATGAACGATTTTGTGATGGCCAAGATTTTGGTGTAGTTAGTTCCTGTCCGGATGCGGAGACAAATTTATCAACCATTCCCACGAATGAGATTAAGACACGTCATAGCGTCGTAGTTTTTCGAGCGTATCACTCCGCACAGCTCTTAATGTCGTTAGATAAGCATCCTCATCAAGGCCCGCCAATTGTTCAACCACGATAGCTGCCTTGTCATGGGCCTGCTGCAAATCAATAGCAAGGTCATCCAGAAAGCCTGCATTCACGGCCGCTTCCGAATCAAACATCTTCCCGAGGACAGTTGCCTGGTACTGTTGAGACACAGAAATTCGATCCTTCACCAACAGGATTGACAATTCCGTTAAGGCTATTCCATATGCCACCTCAGAGAAACCTATTTTCACATTGCCACGAACTCCAATTCTGTAGTCAGATACCAGTAACAACATGGCACCAACCGCTACTGCATGACCGGTACAAATTGAAATAATCCGCAGCCTCGAAGCATACAGAATCGACAATATTCTTCTCATCGTGTCAAGCAGGGCGGCGGCATCCGCCCCACCGGCTCTGAGGGTATGAATGTCGACGCCCGCTGAAAAGGTGCGAATATTACCAGCCAAAATCAGAATTTTCAGTGAAGGGATGGCCACCAGACGATTAACAATTTCCAGCAGTTCAGTAGCAATGTCCAATGTAAAGACATTGTACTTTCCATCGTCAAAAGTTACTTTTGCTGTTATTTCATCCTGTTGTACGGTAAATACACTACTCACCTGCGCCATTCCATTAAGTGATCCCATATCAAGAAGCTCAATTCAGTTTCCGAGTTTAGATCAGCCCTGGCAACTGCACAAACCGAATTCTACTGCAATGCTCGCTTTGCCGCGGAGCATTTTCCAAGTAAACTGCCGGGCTGAATCAAACCATGGACTATTTGCAGAGGCCGATTATGCAACACGCACCCAACCCGTTCTTTCAGGACTGGAACACTCCGTTCGGGATTCCGCCTTTCGATCAAATCAAAACTGAACACTATCTACCTGCATTTGAACGAGGCATGCAGGAGCATTTGACCCAAGTGAATGCCATCGCAACGAGTGCAAACCCGCCATCTTTTCAGAACACAATTGAGGAACTGGAGCTAGCAGGCGCTGCACTCTCCAGAGTCGCAAATGTTTTCTTCAATTTGACTTCCTCCAACACATCCACGGAAATACAGGAACTGGAAATCGAGATTAGCCCTCGTTTTACAGCTCACCAGAGTTCTATCTTCACCAATAGCCAGCTATTTTCCCGGGTCATGGCTGTGTACAACGCACGGCAATCGCTCACTCTTGATGCTGAACAACTCATGCTGCTGGAAGAGACACATCGCCGATTTATCCGCGCCGGTGCCGCACTGGAACCAGATGTCCGGACCAAAGTTAATGCACTGGATGAGGAACTGGCCAGACTGACAACGAACTTCGGGCAAAACGTCTTGAAAGAAACTAACGACTTTGAACTGGTGCTGGAAAAACCTGAGGATCTGGCTGGATTACCCGATACTGTACTGGCCGCGGCTTCCCGGGAGGCCAGGGATAGAGGTCATGACGGCAAGTATATATTTACCATTTCAAGATCTTCGATTACCCCATTTCTACAGTTTTCGGAGCGCAGGGATCTACGAGAGAAAATCTATACAGCCTATGTTCGCTGTGCTGATAACGGTAATGAGTATGATAATAATGACAATATTCGGAAAATTACAACGCTCCGCGCCAAAAGAGCCAGGTTGCTTGGATTTGATTCACACGCTCACTTCATGCTGGATGATCGGATGGCAAAGACACCTGATTCGGTACGGGAACTGTTAAACAAACTCTGGAAACCAGCGAGTAAGAAAGTGCGCAGTGAAGCCGAGGATTTACAATCGCGGATTCAGGAAGCTGGTGAAAATGCGAAACTGGCACCCTGGGACTGGTGGTATTACACCGAAAAAATCCGCGCCGAACGGTATGATCTCGACGATGAAAAAGTAAAACCCTACTTTGCATTAGATAACGTACGTGATGGTGCATTTCAGGTTGCTAATCGGCTCTATGGACTGACGTTCACTCCTTGTGACAATCTGCCTGGCTATCATGAGGATGTCCAGGCTTACGAAGTTACGGATGCGGACGGCTCTCTGATTGGCCTTTTCCTGGCAGATTATTTCATGCGGTCATCCAAACGAGGCGGTGCATGGATGTCTCATTTTCGTGAGCAATCCAAAATTAGAGGTGAAGTGCGACCCATCGTGGTGAACGTATGCAATTTTCCCAAGGGCTCTAAAAATACACCTTCATTACTGGGTTTTGATGAAGTACGTACGCTTTTTCATGAGTTCGGACATGCATTACACGGACTACTCAGCCAGGTTACGTATGAGAGTTTGTCTGGCACCAACGTGAAACAGGATTTCGTCGAACTTCCTTCCCAGATCATGGAACACTGGGCCATGGAAACCGAAGTAATGAAAATGTATGCCAGGCATCACGAAACCGGTAAACCCATACCTGAGGCGCTGATCAATAAAATTCATTCCGCTGCCCAATTTAATCAGGGCTTCGCTACCACCGAGTATCTTGCCGCATCCTTTCTGGATATGGATTGGCATAGCCTTGAATTCGGAACTGAAGACGAAGTCGCTTCCTTCGAAGATCGGGCGCTACAGAAGATTGATCTGATACAAGAGGTGGCACCACGCTACCGATCCTCTTACTTTCAGCACATTTTTGCCGGTGACAGCTATTCCGCTGGATATTACTCCTATATCTGGGCAGAGGTTCTGGACGCAGACGGCTATGAAGCATTCCGGGAGAAAGGCATATTTGATGCAGAAACCGCGCGCTCTTTTCGGAAAAATATTCTTGAAAATGGCGGCACAATAGATCCAATGGAACTCTACAAACGCTTTCGAGGCAGGGAACCGGAGGTAGAACCGCTACTCTCGGAAAGAGGGTTGGGCAATCTTTGATTCGGGATTATTCTCTGCGTAGCTGTGTTGCAAACGTGTTATCAAAAGTGAAATAGCGCCAGGGGTGGGAATTGACTATTCTCTGCTCCTCACTATGTAAATCATTTGTATATTCGGTAATTACCCGTCGCCAGAATGGAACTGCAGGCAGGTTAGCCTCGAACACCCTGATTAACCATGATCCTGGCTGTTGATCCCATATCCGCGTCGCAAAATAATCCGCTACACCTCTGTGTCTGTGGCTGCGAATTACAAAAAATTCTTCGATCTCATGTGCATCGGAATGTGCCCGTGGTTCATCCTGCTCGGCCACCAGAGCAAATCCAGCAGGAATGTTGTCCGCTAGCAACAGATGCGCAACATCACCCTTCTCCCAATGGGGAGCCAGTTCATACCCGTACAAGCCATCCTCATTAAGATCAAATTTAAACCACTCCGCCATATCATGCAGGTACAACTCCATCAGGTTCTGCAATATTGATTCAGAATTTTCCGGCAATCTCATTACGTC
>CAZNFE010000001.1:0-38982 GCA_964571945.1 uncultured Pseudomonadales bacterium | reverse complement strand
TAGTAATTACACAACTGCCAAACTGTGGAAATGCCGCATCCGATGGATTGACCTTGCGGATACGGTGGTCCCATACAATACCAGCGGCAAGTTTCGCTGCGGACGACTTGAGTGCATTGAGGAAGTTGATGGAGGGGATGATTAGGGAGTGAGGTTAGTGAGGGCCTGCAAGTCGTTGGTGATTGATTGTATCCGAGAGGATGAAGAATGATAGCAAGGGTGTTCCCGCGTCAGACAAGATACACGCCAGTAGATGATTATGCGTTCATTGGCACACCTCCAGCAATCGGCCTATCTGACGACATTGATGAGGTCCATGTGTCTGTGGCGTTCACATTCGACCAGCAAAGAGCGGATGACCTTGCAGATATGTGGCGACACGTTGCTCCGGTAAAGATAGGCGGGCCGGCCACGCCAGAGCGCAACGGAGAATTTGTTCCAGGGCGTTACCTGAAGAAGGGTATCACCATCACGTCTCGTGGGTGTCCGAATGATTGTTGGTTCTGCGAGGTGTGGAAAAGGCATAATCGAGAGGTGGTAGAGTTGCCAATTCAGCCGGGACATATCGTGCAAGACGACAATCTGCTGGCCTGTTCTCGGGTCCACATTGAGCGCGTGTTTGGAATGCTGGATGTGCAGGCCCACAAGGGGTGTGCCATAGAGTTCAAGGGCGGCCTTGAGGCCGCACGGCTTGAGTGGTGGCACGTAGAGCACCTGTGGGATCTGCGTCCATCATCCATGTTCTTTGCCTACGACACACCGGACGACAGGGAACCGCTGTTTGAGGCAGGGCGCATGTTGCGAATCGCAAACTTCACCCGCTCACATCTCCGGTGCTACGTGTTGATGGGGTGGCCTGGAGACAACATGCGTGATGCAGAGAATCGCCTGCTCGATGCGTGGATGGCCGGTTTTCTACCGTTTGGGATGCTATGGATGGACAAGCATGGGAACAGCAATGAGGACTGGGACGATTTGCAGCGGGCGTGGGATAGGCCGTCGATCACCAAGGCGAAGGTCAAGAAGCTGTGTAGGGAACGAATGAGAGCGAAGGGGATGAGTGATGGATGATATTAACGAACGCGCTCGTATCGCTTGGGAGATGCAGGTAAACGAGAGCATTGACGCAATAAAGGAGCGTATTTCAAACCTTGAGTGCGATACGCCGGACAATGCGGCGTTCGCTGAGCTCGAGAAGAAGGTCGATGCCCTGGAGCAGGATATGACTTCCGTAAAGGCGAGGGAAGATTGTGCAACCTCGGCATGGGGTGGACTTGATGAGCGTATCGAAGCACTAGAGAACGAGGAATCCGCATACAGCATCCACGGGGTCAACGAGCAGGTCCTGGCAACGATGAGGCGCGTGGACGAACTGGAGAAGTCGGAAGAGAGGACGGCCGAGGTCGCCATGCAGCAGATGGGGCGCATTGCGGCGCTTGAGAAGTCACAACCAGAAGAACCTGAGTGTGGCGAATGCTGTGAGGCCTGGGGTGAGCCATCGGATGATTGCGAGTACTGCAGCAGGAATCGATCATACACAGACAACTTCAAGCCCAAGAAACCAGAACGTCAATGCGAGTGTTCCATGTGCGGTGAGCGTCAAGACTTCTCATACATTGGGCAGGTTTGCGGCTGCGGTCGTGGACGCTATGTAGACACCAAGCAACCAGAACGGCGGTGCGAGGATTGCGGCAACTGCAATGCCGATGGAACATGTAACGTCGACCCCAGAGTGTACGACGTGCCATCTCCTCAACCAGGGCAGAAGTGGACACAGAAGCATGCCCGCGGTGCTTGGTGGGCTTGTGGAGGGTCGGCCAAGCACTTCACCCCAAAGCAACAGCCGCAGGAGGACTGCTGCGCGAAGCGTGATTACGCAATAATGGACGACGGCACACACGGCGCATTTGTGATCTGCATGGTGTGCTACAAGCCAGCCCCAAACATTCAGCTGGACGAACTGGTCAACCTTGGCTGGTCCGAGCAAGACACAATGGCGATGTGGGACGAGCACTATTCAGTACCTAACGGAATATCGCAATATATCAACGGCAATGGCGAATGGTGTTCAGTAAAGCATAAGGATAGTCTATCCGGTTGGGGTTCGCTGAGCAACTACCGCATTATTCTCACAGACGGCAAGCTGCCGGAGTTGGATAAGAAACAAGGGAAAATCGGTGGCAGACCAGTAACACAGAGACCAGCACCACCTGCCGATGCTGACGAGGGAAAGGATTTAACGAATACCGACGCAGGACTACTATGGTGTATGCTTGACGATATAGACACCATGAGTGACCAGATTAAGCCAACATCTCTTGTAGGGTATAAGCGTTTTTACGAACATGCCATGCGGTTTGTGGCCAAAAGGTTCAGGGTTCTATCTTCTGATGGGTATAAGATTTTCAAGCCAAAGCAACACCCCGCCGATGCTGACGGGGAGAAGGTGCTGTGCAAACCATTGCCAAGGCAGCATCTCGGCAAAGGTGGTTGGACATGGGACTCATCGCTTGTCGAACTAATATCAAACAGTGTTAACGTAGGGCAGGAAGATCAAGCGTCAATGGAGGCCGTAGATGCTGTGCTAACACATTTGAGCATACTTGGGTACGTTGTTGCCACACCAGCAGAGGAGGTGGAGTGATGCATACAAGGGTCTGCGAGATATGCAAGGATACCTATCGTAGTGATGAAGGGACGGAGGCTTGGTGTCCTGAATGTCATGCAGAGAAGAACGGAGATATGCCTGATGTTACTTGGCGCGGAAGCGGTGGAATATATCATCAAGCATGGTTGAAGACCTGTCCGTTCACGAAGACTAGGCAAGAGATTGTACGTAAAGCACTGCGCGGAGAGGAGGATAGATGACCGAGCTAAGGCCATGCCCATTCTGCGGTGCCAAAATGAAGGTCAGGGGTCCGGGTATGATGTACACGGTGAGTCGCTGCCCGACCAAGGGATGCTATTTGCGTGAGGATGCGGCAGGCGCAGGATACTTCAGCCGCAAGGCGCTAGTGACAGCATGGAATAGACGATCCGGATGTCAAGAGAAGGAACAAGAAGAGGGAGGTGAAGGAGTGAGAGACATTGACAAGCGGATATGCTGGATTGCGGTTCTGCTGGCGGCCCTGATATTGGTGATGTTGCTGGGCGGTTGCGGGGGAGAGGTGGCGCCGAATGTATATGTGGTGACACAGACATGCGGCATACCATGTGACCATCCATTCAGCGGCCAGGTAGGCAAGCAGCTCTGGGTCGGGCCAGGGACTAGAATATACGTCATCAGCAGGGAGGCTGAATATCTTGAGGCAGAGGGGCCAAATGACAACACGAGGCATCTGGATGATTGAAGCGCGCTATGGTGATGATGAATGGTCTGTGATGGGAAGCCTCGGGGCGTTTCAAACAGAGGGAGAAGCACTCAGGGTCATTGATAGATGGACGGTTGATAGTGTTGACTTGAGGGCAGCACGATATGTTAAGCATGGGGATGACGATGATTGAAGCAGCGGCATCATCCATATTGCTGGTCATTGGCATCGTGGTAAGCCGCGCAGGTGATAATGGGACAGCTGCATTATATCTGGCAGCAGCAATTCTTATAGCAACCATTGGATTTTAATGGAGGACATCATGGCCGGAAAGATTTGCCCTGAGTGTGGGAATGATGATGTCTATACGAACAAGCTGCGAATACGAATGGTCAAGGATCTGGGAGGCATCCGCACTCAAACTGAGGCCAGGGACCTGAGGTGCCGTAAGTGCGATAGGGTGTGGACCATATGCAGGGACTACCGCAGCACATTCGCCAGAGCGTTGCGCATGCGTGTCCATCAGCTATTCCGTGAACTGGAGTCCATGCCAAAGGTGAAGCGCAAACGCGAAATAGAGAACATCATTGGCTGGACATTGTCATGGGAGACCTACTACAATATGGTCTATGATGACAAGATCTTGGCAGGGGAGGCATGGGATTGAAGGTGACAATCACAAAGGACGGCGGGCTGCAGATGACCGAGGTAAGCCTTGACGATCTGACTAAGCTGCTCAGCACTGGCGTATGTGCTGACATGCCGGACGGCCTGGACGTCATGGTGGAGATCCTGCCGGATAAGGCGGGGCTGAGCATTTCAATCAGCATATCGACGCGCGGCACGAAGGGAGGCAAGAATGCGATGCAACCGGTGCAATGAGCCACTGAAGGAGACTGGCCTGGCGGAACGTGAGAGCGGCGTCAAGTGGGAAAACGGGAAACCGTATTGCCGCGGGTGCCACCAGGAGAAAGGCAAGCGGCCAGAGCGGCAGGTAGGACAAATGAAAAAGATGACAAATCTTTGAAAGGTGTGGCACAATGAAAGAGACTGGATGGCCGGAGGAGTATATGGGGCTGGATGGAGCTGGCAGGCTGTTGCGGGATGTGGCGTTCGAGATCCTGGAGAAGCGTGATGATCTGCTGGAGCATTTCGACCGCATGGACAATGAAGAGCAGCTCGGGAAGGCTGTGTGGGATTGATGCAGCATCAGGGGAACTCCTTGCTGCAGGGGGTCTGGGGCCACCTCCCAGGCCCCTATTTTTATGGCCCAATTAAAGAAATAGCTTGACACAGGCCCTCGAATCCTGAAGGTTTCCTGAAATGGGGGTCAACATGAATCTACTCTCCAGACTACGGGCGGGCGTCCAGGTCGCATTATCCGACCGGCCAATAGTTGCAGGCCGGGATGATAGTGGCAACTACGTTGTCCAGGCCATAGACCTAGGGGCCATGCTGGGCAGCAGCTCACCGGACCATGTACCCACCAAAATCTCCAAGAACCAACTCGAGAAATATTTCATCCGCTGGGCCTTCGCGGCTGCGAGTCAGATCGGCTTTGGCATCATGATGGCCGGCTATAATGTCCAGACCCGCTCCAGTGATACCGCGGAGTGGGAAGATGACCCAGATGGCCCAATGGCCACCATGCTGCACGATGTCAATCCATTCATGACCGGTCAGGAGTTCTGGTATTGGGTAGCCGTTGAGCTGGCTATGGTTGGCGAGAGCTACTGGCGGATTGTGATGAACGGGCTGAACGAGCCGGCCGAGATGTACCCACTGTCCGGGGAAATGACACCAACGGTCGCAAGTGATCGGGTTGAGTTGCTGAACTGGAAGCATAAGTATAAGAACAACAAGGGCATAGAGAAAACGGATGAGCTCACGCCTGAAGAGGTGATGTTCCTGCGCATCCCGAAGCCCGGTAGCTTCTGGGAAGGCTACGGCCTGGCTGAGGCAGCGGCGGCGGAGATCGGCCTGGACAAGGAAGCTACCCGCAGCATGTGGGCCAAATATAAGCAGGGCATTTTCCCAAGCGCCATCCTGAGCATGGCCACCCAGGACGAGAAGAAGCGCGCCGAATACCTTGCCAAGTTCAACGACAAATATACTGGCGCGGGCAAGGCAGGCCGGACAATCGGCATTGCCAAGACGATGGACGTCAAGTTCCCGCCCATGTCGCCGCTAATCAACGACGTGAAGGGCCGGGAGTGGCTGCGGGATACGATTCTGGCGGTCATGAAGGTACCGAAGTCCATGCTGGGTATGGATGTTGACGCCAACCGCGCGAGCATATGGGGCATGCATACAGTCCTGGCACGCAACACTCTCCAGCCGATAGTCAGAATGGTTACTGCCCGCGTAAACCAAGACGTTGCTCCACTTTACGGTGAGTCACAGCGCCTTGTGTTTGACGACATTGCGCCAGAGGACAAGGAGCTGACTCAGAAGCAGGAGCAACAGGACCTTGAGCTTGGGGTCAGGACCATCAATGAGATCCGGGCTGCACGAGGACTTGATGCTGTGCCGTGGGGTGATGAGCCACTGGTGAGCGCCGGTCTGAGACCACTTAGTGAGGGAGCGCCAGGTGGGCCTGGCCAGCAAAAGCTAGAGCTCTATAGCGGCAGCGAGCGGGATAGGATTGTGCGGGCATGGACGGACAGCAAAGAGCGTTATCAGAATCGCTATGCTGCTTTCATGGAGCAGATCTTCAATGCATTGACAAAGGATATAATTGATGCTCTTGAACGTGATTATGGCCAGCAGGGACCCGAAACGCCAAATGTGGATAGCGTCATAGAGGTTACCAAGCTGAAAGAGCGCATTGCACGCAATAAATCGAAGATTGACCGACAGGGCGTATACCTTGGCGGGGAGTTCAATAGCGAACTCGCCGGGGATGCCGAGGTTGAGTGGGATGAGCAGCTACCCATCATCGATAGCTACACCAACAGCTATGGGGGCGCCTATGTGGATGAGATGGCAAGTGCTACCCATGAGGCTATCAAGGAGACAATCTCAGAGGGATTGGCCAATAGGAATACATTCGATGAGATCAAGGGCGCCATCATTGATAAGATGGGCCAAATGAGCGAGAGCCGGGCAGCCATGATTGCCCATACTGAGACCACCAGGATGTGGAACGCCGGCGGTGATGCGTTCAGAAATCACAATAAAGTTCCAAAGAAGCAATGGGTCACGAGCTTCGTGAATAGCCGTGAGACGCATCAGGATGCTGATGGCCAGATTGTTGGGCAGGGAGAGAATTTCAGGGTTGGTGCTGACAATATGCCATTCCCGGGGTCCGGGAGCCTGGCGGAAGAGAATGTGAACTGCGGCTGTGTTGCCGTTGGGGTGTTTTGAGTCGAGGAGAGGCTGATGTTTGATAAGACCCAGGTTGTCCGATGCGAGTTCGATCTCCCGTCCGGCAAAGTGGACCAGGCGATCAAGACGGATGAGAAGACAGGGGATGTGCGGTTCGATGCTCTGGCGCTCGATAAGAAGCGCAAGCCCAATCGAAAGGGATTCGTCTTTGATTGGAAGTCTCCCGCCGATGTTGATGTGACGCCATTGCAGCAAAATGGCAGGCTATATTGGATGCATGAAACATATGCACCTCCGATTGGCTTCATCGAGACGGTCACTGTGACAAAGACTCAAGTAAAGATCCGTGGCATGATTCCCGGGGATAGCCGATTCGATGAGAGTTTCCTTGATACTGAAGCTATGGCAAAACTGCGGGAAGTCCGTGGAATGGTGCAGAGCGGGCTGGTCAAGGCGGTCAGCATCGGCTTCTATGTGCATGAATATGAGGAAGTCCAAGACCCGAAGAATCCCGATGTGTGGTATATCCGGATCCTGAAGCTCGAAATCATCGAGGTCAGCGTAGTGACCATCGGCGCGCATGAAACAGCGCTCATTCAGGGCGTGACCTGCCAGGCTGACAGCAAATGGTCCGAGAAGCTCGACATGGGCGAGGACGACTTCGTCAAGACGCTCAACGTTGACCGTGAGCTGGTGTGCCTCGGGTTCGAGGAGCCAAAGTGGGTGCAGGCCAAGGATGGTGAGACTCATGCCATAAACCTGTCCAACGGAAAGAAGCCGAAGCTTGTCCACCACAAGGACGGTGAGCTGGACAGGGACGCGGTAATGCAGTCAATGGCCATCGTGTTAGGGGCACGGAACGGCCTGGCGGGGGTGGATGATGGCGGAAGGGATGCCGCCTATCGCCACCTCTGCGCCCACTATGGCGAGCTGGAGATGGAGCCCCCTGAGCAATACGAGAGCCAGGACGATACCATCGAAGCGTACCTTGAGCAGCTCCACCAGCAGGGAGTGATTCGCATCCCGGGGGCCAAGACCCCCGCGAGCATGGAAGAAATGGTGCAGCAGGCGGTGGACAGCAAGATGATCGAGATGTTTGCCAAGGTCTGCGAAGCACTGGAGCAACAGAAAGAGGCAATGGAACGTCTGGAAGCTGCCCTTGCTGAGCGCGATACGACTCTACAGCAAAAGCCTGCCGAGGAAACTCCGCAGGAGATTGAGGTGGATGTTGACGCCCTCAGGCAGACAATCAGGAAGCAGCTACGGATCGACCCTGAGTTGAAGCGCCTACGCGACATGAGGACGGAGTTGGCGCTGGAAAACATGAGAAACAAAAACAGGAGATAAGGCAATGGCTGAGGAAAACAAGGACAAGGCGTCTGTAGCGATCAATGAGCAGACGGTTGAGAAGCTCGCCAGCATGACTAAGACGGTCGTAGGCGAAGAGCTGAAGGCACTCTTTGGCGAGGATCTTTCTGTCGCCATTGAGAATGCCAAGCAACAGCGACAGAATCAGGAGATCATCGCCAAGCAGCTCCAGGCCAAGAAGAGCCGGAGCAAGCACGAGAGCATGTCCCTCGAGCAGCAGGGCGAGTTCTTCCGTTGTGCCATTCTTGGCGGCACACCGGATCCGGACCTGGACGAAGATGGGGTTGTTACCCAGGCACTCGGTCCGGCAACGCCAAGCAAGGGCGGTTATGCCGTTCCGGTGGACTTCCAGCTCGGCGTTGAGAAGAAGGCTGATGAGCCAGCCATCGTATGGCCGCTCATTACCAAGCGCCGGACCAGCCGGGACAGCGTCACCAAGCGTGAGGTTACTGCCTACCCGAGCAGCAACAAGGGGACGGCGGCCAAGTCGAGCAGCACCACCAGCTCGGACGATGTGACCGAGCAGGAACCGACCTATGGCGAGCTCACGTGGACGATGCGCTACTACGATATGCGCACGTTCATCAAGATTGACCTCATTGAGGACAGCCCCGATGACATCGTCCAGGAGCTGATGGACCTCGCGGCCGATGCGTTTGCAATCGACCACGAGAGCGAGCCGATTGTCGGTCCAGGTTCCGGGTCAAGCCGTCCGCTGGGGCTGATGGACGCCAGCGCCGGCATCACCACGGTGGACTTTGGTGGTGCGCCGACCATCGCGCGCATCCTCAACTTCGCGCAGGAAATCCCGCAGCGATACCGTGCGCGGAGTCTGATGCTCATGGAGGGCCAGACCCTCTTCAGCATCATCGCGGAGCTGGCTGAGAATGTTCGGGCAGCGCAGTTCCTGCTCAACAAGCTCCCCAACATGGAGGAAAGCGCATATGTCACCAGCGGCAAGATCCTTGCCGGTGACTTCAGCCGGTATGTGGTCTACATCAACCGACTGATGTACATGATGAGCGGTGACAGCCCGCGCAACTTCTCCAAGGAAATCACCATTGTGGAGAAGTGGGATGGCCAGCCCGTGCTGACCGATGCGTTCAGGATCGCCACAGGGGTCGTGAACGGCAGTTAGACCGGAGCACAGTAAGCAACACCGGGGGGAGGGGGAATCTCCCCTTCCCCCCGTTTTCGTTTGGAGGATGGTATGATTTTGACGCTGTCATACGCCAAGACACTCCTTGGCCTCACTGATGCAACATATGATACTGAGGTGACTGGTATCCTGACCGCAACCACACGACTATTCGAGAAGGAAGCGTTCCGCACGATTGAGAGCGCATCAGTGACAGAATATATCGATGGTGATGGAGGCTATGCGATGTGGCTCAGAGAGCCTGCAGAGGCAATCACCAGCATCAAAATCAGTTCATCCGCGGATTGGACGGTTGACCCAATAGATTCAGGTGACTACCTTCTCGACGATATGGCGGTGGAGAGAGTATCGGGTGGGGTATGGACCATAGGGCGCAAGAACATTCAGGTAATCTACAGCGCCGGGTTTGCCACGATTCCCGATGACATCTACTGGGCGGCCATGAGCACGCTTCAGACTAAGTGGAACCTGCTACGGCTTGGCCAAACCGGCAAGGACATTCTGCAGAGTGAAAAACATGATGACTGGAGCCAGACGATTCGGCAGCAAATGAATCTCAGCAAGGAAGTTCAGGAGATTCTACATCATTATCGTCCATGGGGTGAATGATGAAGCTGACATTCAAAGGCCGTATTGACATCAAGCGCATGGAGAAGGAGTTCACGGCCCGCAGCCGCAAGGCAATGACCAAAGCAGTCACATGGTGGCATAGAGAAACCATCAAGGTCATACCTGTGCGCGCTGCAGTCGGACCAGGGCAATTCACCCGCACTGCGAGGGGGATGCTCAAGAAAACGACCCAGCCATTCATTACGACTTATGGAGGCCAGATAATCGGCGGAATTGCCTTCAACGTCTATTATGCGAGGTATCTGATTGAGGGTACGAAATATATCGCAGGCGGTGCTGTCAAGCGGTGGAATATTGGTGACCCTCCGGTAACAAAATGGCCGGCGAAAGAGGAGGGCGGAAATCCAAGGGCAGAGATGCCGGTAGCGCTGAGCAATATCGTGGAAGCCAGGGATACCCTGATGCAGAATTTGAGAGATGGAGGATGAATGATGCCAACCTATAGGAACGATGCAACGACAAGCGTCTATATCGTCAAGGACATTTATGACAAGACCCAAAAGGTGAATCCTGGCGAGTCCATTGAGACATATGAGGATCTGAGTGGAAATGCGGATTTCACTGAGACCGATACCTCACCATCCAATACCGTGACAATCACTGGACAAAACATCTGGACTGATGGTGTCCCGGTGCGCGATAAGGACCTGGCAAACCCGCTCATGTTGAATCTCAGCATTTCTGGTGTCGTAGATTCGCTCGTCACGCTGCAGCGTTCGGACGATGGCGGCGCGGTCTACCGGGACGTGCAGAACTTCAACGCAGACCAGGAAGCCTACATCGTGGACGCGGCAGAGAACACTGTCTACCGCGTCGGCATCGCGACCGGCGACTATGGGACGGATACGGTCATTGTGAAGCTGGGGAAGTAAGATGCCTTCGACCATCCACCAATATGTGACCACAGATCCGCATGTGCGCGATATTGTAAACGGCCATAAGCGCGGAATCATCAATACATATGATCCGGCGCCTGTTCCGCCGAATGTCCATCTCCGAATCACTGAGGATGAGGATACTCGGATCACAGAGGCTGGCGACCAGAGAATCACAGAGTAGGAGAAAATGATGTCCAACATTAAGATTTCAGGATTACCAGCAGCAGCTGCGGCGCAGCTTACTGACAAGATTGAGGCATCACAGCTCCCAGGTCCAACCAGCGTCGGGCTGACAGTTCAGCAGATGAAAGATCTATTCGATACTTACTATGAGCTGGCATTCTCCAAAAATACTGCTTTCAACAAGGATTTTGGGTCATCTGCTGGCACGGTCTGCCAGGGCAATGACTCTCGTCTATCTGATAGTCGCACATGCGACAACACGTTTGATGACGCAGCCATCAGCCGGACAAACCTCGGGCTTGGAACGATTGCGGTTCAGGATGCCGATAGCGTTGCGATTACAGGCGGTAGCGTTGTAGGCGTATCACAGGTCACAATCGCCGCAGGCGGAACCGCTGCATCTCCCAGTTTAGCATTTGGGGATGGCAATAGCGGATTCTATGAATCAGTAGATAATACCGTCAAAATTGCCATCAATGGAGCCGATGTTGGTTTCATTGATGCAGATGGCATCAAGTCTGACCTGTCTACGTCATGGATGGTTCGCAGCATTGCAGCTTCGAATACGGTGCCTTCACTCATTCCAAGTCGAAACGACCAGGATACAGGCATTGGCCATAATGCAGCGGATGAATTAAGTCTGATTGCTGGTGGGGTGGAGAGCCTCCGCTTAGATGCAAGCAACCCTACGGCAGTTCTTCCTCTCAGAATCAGTGAGGCCGCCAATCCTGTCATTCTTCGGAATGTATCAAATGACACTCTCACGATCCGAAATAACACTGATACCGGAGGGGGCAATTTCAATTGTTCTGATGCCCGTATATTGGACCAGCTCGTTGTAGATGGTCATATTGGGGTTGGGAATACAAGTCCAGAATCCTATGCCAGGGTATTCATTGATGGAAATGCAGATGAATATCAACTCAGGATTCAGGGAGTATTGGGTCAGACAGCCAATATTCTCCGGATAGATAACAGTACAGGGGTGAATCTCTTTGAGATTGGAAATGGTGGCCAGGTAAGGACCCGTTCTGCTGGTTCTGCCAGTAACGTTGCATATGGTTTGAATAACGCAGCGAATACGGGATTATATTCTCCTGCTGCCAATCAGCTTTCGATAGCCGTAGGAAGTTCTCAGAGACTCCATATACCAAATGATGCAGCTATTGAGATTCTACCAGATCCTTCATTGGATCATGTGGTGGCCAAGATCAAGGGCGGATCAATTCAAACAAATAACATTCTCGAAGTATTGCAAAATGATTCCACTCCTGTCTTGGAAGTGAACATTTCAGGGATCAAATTCCATAATGCCTACACCTTCCCAACAGGCAACAGTACAGGAAGTCAATACCTCCAGAATGATGGGGCAGGGAATCTCTCTTGGGCGACGGTCAGTGGAGGAGTTGCTTCAGTATTTGGTAGGACTGGAGCGGTGGCTGCTGCGGCTTCAGACTATGATGCTTCTCAGGTTGATAATGACTCCGGGGTGGCTGGCGCGTTCGTATCTAATGCGTTGGATACTCTTGATAGTGGTAAGCAGGCAATTGATGCCGGCCTCACCAGTATTGCCGCATTGGTAACCGCCGCGGATAAGATGATCTATACTACTGGTCTGGATACCTATGCAGTGACAGCTCTCTCTTCCTTTGCCAGAACTCTCTTGGATGATGCGGATGCCGCAACCGCCAGGGCAACCTTGGGAGCTGGAATTGGTGATGCACTGACCTCAAATGCTCTGAGTCAATTTGCAGCGACGACCTCGGCGCAGCTGGCCGGTATCATAAGTGACGAGACAGGCAGCGGTGGGCTTGTGTTCGCCAACTCACCGACCCTTGTCACGCCTGCGCTTGGCACTCCCGCTTCGGGTGTGCTTACAAGCTGCACAGGTCTTCCTCTTACTACTGGCGTCACTGGCAATCTCCCTGTCACGAATCTCAATAGTGGAACAGGTGCGAGCAGTTCTACGTTCTGGCGCGGTGATGGTACCTGGGCAACGCCAGCCGGTGGAGCGCCTGGAGGCAGCAGTAATCAAATTCAATTCAATGATGGTGGTTCATTCGGCGGTGCGGTTGGTTTGACATACAATAACACCGGTCATCTCTTCCGGGTAACGTGCCAAACTGATACTGATGTACCCTTCACCATTAAGGGGGCAGTCAGTCAATCTGGCCATCTGACTGATTGGATAGATAGCTCAGAGACAGCTCTCGCTTACATCACATCAGGCGGTGCTATCAAGCTGGGCAGCACATCAGATACGACGAACGGGATCATAAGATACAATTCTCCCAATATGCAATTCAGAATCGGCAGCCAATGGCATGATTTCCCGACCGGGGCTTTATTGGCGGACAACAATCTTTCTGATGTGGCGAATGCCGGAACATCACGGTCAAACCTCGGCCTTGGTTCGATTGCAACTCAATCAGCGGCTTCTGTAGCAATCACTGGCGGCACCGCAACATTGTCCACACTGACGACGACTGGAAATGTGCAGGTTGGAGGTCAGGCATGGAGCGATACAGATACACTTACTGACGCCGCAACAATTGCTACGGATTGCGACAACGGCAACGTCCACACCGTTACACTAGCGGGTAACCGGACGCTTGGCGCGCCCACAAACCTCAAGAACGGAGCAACATACATCTGGATTATCAAACAGGACGCAACTGGCAGCCGCACTCTCGCCTACAACGCTGTGTTCAAGTTCCCAGGCGGCACCGCTCCGGTCCTCACTACAACTGGCCTGGCGGTGGACGTTCTCACCGGGGTAAGCGATGGCACGAACATCCACTGCCAGATGGTGAATGATAGCAAGTAGGGGAGACACCGATGCTGACTTTTCCATATACGTTGTTCGGTGGCGAGGCTGGTGCTGCGCCTCAGATCGGAGATTTGGTCAGGGCAGGTGCGTCGGCTAATGAAATCGTTTTTTACGTTGGCGGATCGTCAACCGTCAGGACAACTTTTGCTTCGCCGGATACATTCCCACGCGGTCTCGCCAACACATCAGGAAATCTTATAAGTGTCGGCGATAGTTTAGACAAGGTCTTTGTTCATAGTGGATATACATCTACTATTTCCAGTAGTTTTTCCACCCCAGCAGGATCTCCAAGTGGTATTACAGTCGCATCGGGCGATTTATGGTCAATTGATCAATTAGCTGGTAAGATATATCAGCATAGTGGAATAAGCTCAACCATCCTAACAAGTTTTGCTGCATCCGGGTTAAATCAATCTGGCCTGACTTATGATAGCACAGATTTGATTCATTGTGATCCTTCAACAATCTATGTTCATAGCGGCCTGACAAATACGATTAACAGCACATTTGCAAGCCCTGCTACTGCCTGTTCTGGGCTGGCCTTTGACGGCACTGATTTATGGTCGGTTGATGCCATAGCGAATAAGGTTTATCAGCATAGCGGGATTTCTGCAACCATCACTACATCATTCGCTTCTGGTGGGACATCCACTCGTGGTCTTACGGTATTGACCAGCTAGAACCAACGACTCGGAGATACTCATCATGAGTAGAGTAATGGTGGCGCTTCCTACGCTCGGCAAAATACAATATGAACTCTGGCAATGGACGCATACTCTTGACAAATATGGGCATGATGTGAAATTCTTCCCCATCCCATACGTGCGACCAAGCACACTTGCTCATAAGATCATGCGAGATGGTTTCCTGGAAAGCGACGCGGAATGGTGTTTGAAGATAGATGATGACATGAGTCCCTGCCATGACCTTTTGGGAATGATTGATAACGGGAAAGATATTTGTAGCGCCAATATCAACACAGTCCAGCATGGCTGCATCATTAGGCTTGCCTTTCGTCTGGATGAAAACGGAGAACTTCATCCTCAGCCTGGGGACGGGTTATATGAGTGTGATGCTGTTGGTAGCGGATGCTTGCTGATGTCCAGGAAGGTATTGCAGGCCGTTCCATTCCCGGAAGCTGAGCCGGTTGACCTGGATTGGTGCCGATGTGCAAAAGAGGCTAGATTTTCTGTATGGTTTGACGTGACGAGACGGGTTATTCATAATACTGTATGTCCGTTGTAAAATCATGATAGCCTAAATGAGGCTATCAACATTGGCTTGTCTTTTTTCTGAGGAGGAATGGTTATGAAGAACGGATGGAGCAGAATCATGCCGGTTATCTGCTGCCTGTTTTGCCTGGCGTCTATCGGATGTGATTATGCAGGCCAGCAGGACGGGTCGGCAAATCTGAATGAAATGGCTGCAAAAATACAAGGCCAAATGGAAAGCATCGAGGCAGGCCTCGCAAAATCGCGGCAGCTCATTGAGCCCGCGACTACGATGGTTGACAGGACGGAAGATGTGGTTGGTCGTGAGCTCATTCCAACTGAGGCCGGCGCCGAGGTAGGGAATAGATTAACCCGCATTGCCCATGGAACTCAGAATGTAGGAACTGCCTTGACCACAGGTTCACCTATGGCTGGTCCGTATTCAGGAGCAGTCGCTGCGATTGGCGGTGTGGTGACGGTAGTGGGTACGATATTCGGCGGCATCGGTACATGGCTTGCAAGGCGACGAGCTAGACAGCTTGCAGCAGAACAGAATCGCGTCGCTAACATTACCAGGACGGCTATCGAGACTGCTGATGCACTCCCAGGAGGTGGAGCAGCAATCAGCAAGATCGCAGAGGCCCATGATGTAGACCTGGAGATTGCTGCAGCCTATAAGGATAGCGGGCTGCGTGAGCGAAAATCAATCGCATCAGCGCCTCCTATGAGCTGAACATTCCGGCCAAGACACCATGTGATCAAACAGAGAGGAGAAGTGATGCCGGATACAGAAGTCTTCCTGACAGCGATTCAGAATATCGGTGACAAGGTTGATGCCGGTCTGGAGCGAGTCCATAGCAGGATCGATGACGTTGCCGAGAAGCAGGACCAGCACAGCAATGCTACGGCGGTATTTGCTGAACGGCTCGCTAATCACATCGCCAGGGAGGATATTCATATGCCCTTGAAGTCATGCGGAAAATGTGATGGCGTTGAGGATAAGATAGACGATCATGTGGCAAAACATGGCGTGATTGTGAAGCAAGACCTTTCCGGCATCATTGGTAAGGTAGTTCTTGGTGCGTTGCTTACTGCCCTCGCGGTGGTGATTGTAGCAGCCTTATCTGGCGTTATCGGCTGAAAGGAACGGCATGGCTCAAGAGGGCGTGCTGACCAAAATAGCAGATGCAGTCTATGACATCATATCCACCGAAACGTGGGATGTGGAGATTGACGTCGAGCGAACCCTTCCGCCTTTTCGAAAGGTATGGGAGCTTAGAAAACCTCATGTCGCGGTGATTCCGCGGTTGGCAGATCGGCTATTGGATTCCCGCTTGGAAGTCAAGCGCGAGTTTCAGGTCGATGTTGTCATCTCGGTGGCGGTTGACCACCTGAAAGAAGTGGATGCTGACCCATTGGCGCGGGTAGCGGAGGAAATCGGTGCCTACTTTGAGGACAACCGAGAAATCCTTTCAAGCCCCCGTTGTATGTGGACCAGAACGGACCACGCTGGTGTGAAGCCGCAGGACAATCTGAGATGGCGGGTCATGGGAACAGTCATGACCCTGAACTATGTAATGTTTGAGTAAGGAGATAGGCATGGGTTACCGTCTGGGCATGAATGCCAAGATGTACCTCGGCAATGCGCTGATTGATGGTACGGATGAGGCCGCCGTCGAGGCAGTTACCTGGACCGAGCAGAGCAACGTCAAGGATTTGACCTTGAACCTTGAGACCGGTGAGTCTGATATCACCACCCGTGGAAACAACGGATGGCGCGCTACGGCTCCAACGCTCAAGGATGGGACGGTGGAGTTCCAGCTTCGCTGGGATCCTGACGACATCACCGGGTTTGAGGCCCTCCGTGATGCTTGGCTGAACAGCACTGAGATCGCCGGTCTAGTGCTGGATACTGCGAAGGACACAGTTGGTGCGCAGGGCTTGGCGAGCAATTTCACCGTGACGAACTTCTCCCGGGACGAAAGCCTGGAAGAGGCAATCATGGTGGATGTATCGATCAAGCCGTCGAGCGACACGAGCTGGTACGAGCAAACCGGCAGCTGATGAGATGGTGGGGGCGTTCTGCATGGTTCCTCCCGTGCAGGGCGTTCCCCGCCGATTATACGGGAGGACCGTGATGAAAATTCTTACAGATCGACATGGGAACCAGTATCAAATTGAAGCGAATGTGGCCGCATTCAAACGGGTCCGGGATATGACCGGGCAAAACCTGTTCGAGATTGACCAGATTGAGGAGTCGGTATTTTGGACTATGCTGACAGATCCATTTCAAATCTGCGATATCTTGTGGGCCTTTATCCATCCAGAGGCGGACAAGAAAGGCATCACCCAGGAGGCATTCACCGAGGGAATGGATGCGGAAACGCTGACGCAAGGTCGGCGTATCCTAACGGAGGTGCTGCCGGATTTTTTCTTGGACCCGAATCTGCGCGTAAGCCTGCGAGAGATGTACCGCAGATTCCTGAACGTGATGAGCAAGATGACGGAAAACGTGCCGGCGGTGGTGGAGGCCAAAATGGCAGAGGCAGAGCGCGAGATCCTGTTGAGCTCAGCATCTACAGAATCGCAGGAGCACTCGGAATCAACCCCGGCGGATTCACCTTCTGGGAGCTGAGCGAGATGTTTGAGGGTGCCAAGCGGGAAGCATGGCATCATACCAGTAGCGTTCTCTGCATGATGGCCAATGCCAGGCGCGATCCCAAGAAGAAGCCAAAGCCATTCTCTCCGCGCGATTTCGATCCAACACAGAAGAAGCGCGGTAGGAACCGCACTGGCATTCCAGTGACGGATATTCAGCAATTGAAGGTATTGGTTCCAAATAGAAGAAAATAGGCCGTATGTAGGCCCTGAGGACGATTGACGTGACAAGCCGACCAAAAGTATACCTCCAGGAAATGAGCGCCATACTGGCCGCCAGAGGCATTCAGTCGGCAAGTGATCGACCTATCCACCACCAGAATGGAGAAACGTCATGAGTGCTGGAAGCGTACCAGCTGGTGAAGGGCTGGTGGATCTTCGGATCGACCTGAATAAATTCAGCGAAGACCTGAAGACAGCCCAGGATAAGATGCAGGCGTTTGGCCGGAAGCTGAGCTCAATCGGAACGTCATTTGCCGCCGCTGGGGTGGGGATCCTGGCGCCGCTGGCCGGAGCTTCAAAAGAGTTTGCCAGCTTTGAAGAATCAATGGCGAAGGTTGGGACTGTCATTGATGGCAACCAGACAGCAATGGATAAATTCGGCAAGCAGGTACGCGAACTGAGCACTCAGTTTGGTGTTGATACAAGCATAATGGCTGATGGGCTTTATGATATCCTGTCAGCTTCAGTGCCTACCGGTCAGGCCATAGACGTCCTGACCGTCGCAACCAAGGCTGCCGTTGGTGGCTTCACTGATACTAAGACCGCAGCAGATGCGCTAACTACTGTGCTGAACAGCTATGGCAAGTCAGCCGAAGATGCGGCGGCAGTATCGGATGTATTCTTCACGATCCAGCGTCGAGGCAAGACAACGTTCGCTCAGCTGGCGCCGGTTATTGGCCAAGTGGCCAATTTAGCCAATAATGCCGGCGTGTCATTCGAAGAGCTTGGAGCAATGCTGGCCCTCCTCACGCGTAACGGCGTGCAGACATCTGAGGCTATAACTAGCATCAAAGCCATTATTTCGAGCTTCCTGAAGCCGACTAAAGAGGCGGCTGATGTTGCCGAACAGATGGGATTAAAGCTGGACGCAGCGGCTTTGAAGGCGAAGGGTCTTGGTGGCGTCTTCCAGGAGATTGCCGGGCTGCCTAGCGACACAGTAGCGAAGCTATTCCCGAACATTGGAGCGGTGACTGGCCTATTGCCGGCCCTGAATGCCATGGATCAATTCCAGGGTGATCTTGATGCCATGCAGAAAGCGGCCGGCGCAACAGAGGCCGCATCAAGCAAGATGGTAAATACAATAAATCGTCAGTACCTAAAGATGGTACAAGAGATTAAGAGCGCTATGGTAGAGATTGGTGCTGCTATAAAGGAGCCGGTCAGGGCGCTTATCGTCTGGATAAAACAAATTGTGCCGGCCATCACTGTCTGGATAGCAGAGAATCATGGGCTGGTCATTGGGGTTGGGAAGCTTGGCGTCGCGCTTCTGGCGACTGGCGCAGGCCTGAAGGCGGTGGCTGGTGCAATATCCAGCATAATCACCCTCAACAAGGCATTCCGCTTCGTAATGGATGCCAATCTGGCGACGAAGATGGGTCCGGTGCTGCAGAGCTTGGCATCTGGTTTCAGGAGCGTTGGGTCAGCAATTGCCGCAAACACAAAAAATCTTTGGACTATGCTGAAGGCCATACCTGGTCCGACGGCGGCCTTTGAGGCAATCAAAGGCGCAGCAACTGCTGGCATGGCGGCGCTCAAGACGTCAATTGCTGGAGCTTTGACCTCAATCAGCACGGCATCGAAGACAGCCTTTTCCAGCATGCTCACAACCCTGAAGGGCGCTCCAGCGGCGGCCTCAGCCGCATTCACATCACTACAGACCGCAGCCGTTGGGGCATTCGCCTCCATCAAAGCAGCCGCAATAGCAGCAGCTCCTGCGATTGCTACCGTAGGCGCGGCATTGGCTACGGTGGCTGCACTTGCGGCGGCGGGATATGCGACTTCTTTGGCCCTTGATATTGAGAAAGTGGTTGATGAAACCGATGCGTTGGAAAGATCGACAGCGCTTGCGAATATCGAGCTGGAGGAACTTATCGGCAAAAAGCCCGCTACCATACGGGGCGCGATAGATGAGCAGAAAGAATATATCGCTGAGCTTCGGGCACAGGGCAAGACCCAGGAAGAAATCACAACTGCATTGAAGGAGCAATTGAAGGCAGCCAAGCAGGCGGGTGCCCAGCGGGTTGATAGCCGCTCATCCCAAAGCGAGAAGATACAGCGGGAGCGCATCTTTCAGGCTCGCTTCACTGCAATTGCCATTAAAAAGATATTGGATGGCGAGGTCGATGCACTGAATAGCGCAGGAAATGGCAAGATTGAAGTCGAGCGTGAAATTGCCAAAAAGCGCCTTCAGGTCCAGAGAGATCTGGAAGATGAGATTACAAAGCTCGCAGATAAGACGCTCCGTGACATAATTGAGCAACGCCGGAAATTTGAGGAACGCGGTACTGTCAGAGAAGAAAAGACGATCTTCGAGGCAACTCTTGAGCTTGACCCACAGAAGGCTATTGCTGACGCACAGGCCAAACTTGAACGGTCTGGCCTGGAGGCAAAGGTAGCGATAAATGAGGCGGAAGCATCCGGGCGCGTGCTGGCTGAGCTGAAGGCGCGAAAGAACGCCGGTCAGAAGATAGATGAGGAAGACATCCAGGCAGCAGAAGAACACTTTGCTGAAGCCAGACGTATTGCTGGCCTGAGAGTCAGGGCCGAAGAAGAATCCTATGCGATGCTATTGCGCGCCAATAGTGCAAGGGAAGCTCAGCTATCCAGCCAAGAACGCAGTATGCAGGAACAGCAGAGGAAAGAGCAGGCCATCCGTGACAAGGCACTGAAGGCATCAAAGGAAAATAGCCAGAAGGCCCTGGAGGAAGCCAGGGGATGGGCGCGTGGGTTGCGAGAAGCAAGGGAGGAGATGAGGGCGCGTGAAATCGGAAAGAAGATGGCCGATGCCGCTGAGGAAAACCCGAAGCAATACCTGGCATTGCTGAAGGAAGCACGCGACAGGATGAAGCAACAGGCTCAAGAGGTATTTGGAAGGGCGACAGATCTATTCCGGGCAGCCATCACATCAGGAGATGAAGCAGATCTGATGGCAGCTCGCGATGCGGCCGATGCTGCGAACGCAGAGAAAGACGCAATGCTGTCCATCGACCAGGCTGTACGCAATCAGCAGGAGAAGCTTGCGCAGGACCTGCAGGCATCTGAAGAAAGGACCAAGGAAATCGCAGTTGGAGGCTTCGGGCAATTTGGCCGTGGATTCGCTTCATTCCTGCAGAATACTACCGAAGACAAGATGCTTGCCGTGCAGACGAAGATGCATGTGACTCTCGAAGAAATTCTGGCCCAGCAAAGGAAGGGGAAGAGTTTGACCTTCTCCAGTGGAGCGTAATCATGATACTCGCGATTCAGGAACTCTTTGATAGCCGAGATTTCTCTATGGGCGATGATTCATCTGGTACGACGAAATATATCGTGACCGGAACCGGCGATGAAAGCGTTGCCTCGGAATATGTGCGGGCCAATACTCCTGTATACTGGACTGTTGGCTTCAATCAATTGGTGAGGACGAGCTGGTCTATCACTCCAGATGGTGACCCAACTGATACCGAGCGATGGAGAGCTGAGGTAACATATGGTGTCAGAGCAACATCACCTGATACTGGTGAAAGCTCATTCAGCTTCAATACCGGCGGAGCAACTGAGCATATCAATAATAGCCTGCAGACCATAGCATCCTACGATGGCAGTGGTTCAGCTGCACCGGATATGAAGCAGACCATCGGTGTGACCAAGGACGGAGTGCAGGGTGTTGATATCCTCGTGCCTACCTACACGTTCAGCGAAACGCATTATATTGACGCTGACAAGGTAACTGATGCATACAAGAAAACGTTGCGGGACCTCACGGGTACAGTAAATCAATCATCTTTCCGCAGCTTCTCCGCTGGTGAGGTGAGATTTGATGGGGCGAGCGGATCAGCCAGAGGTGAAGATGATTGGGAAATCACATTCACGTTCAGCGTGCGTGAGAATGTCACCAGTGACCCGCGGTTCCCGGACTTCACCAACGTGACCCATAGGGGTTGGGAATATGTGTGGGCCAGGTTCACCGAGGAGGTGATTGAGTCCGCTGGCAAGAAGTTCAACATCATGAAGCCGAAGTATGTCTATGTGGAGAAGGTCTACAAGCTGACTGACTTTTCAAGGTTGAATCCATAATGGCAGATATTGAGAAGAAGGTACGCCCGGGCGATCCATTCAGCTTCCCTGCTCCTGTCTACAATGCGATGATTGATACGATCCGCAAGGTCAATGAGACCAACATATCAACCGGTGGGTTTAGCACTGCAGACAAGGTGAATGAGATCTACCTGCGGGGCATTGGTGATACGCTTGATATTGGCGATATTGTTGCCATCGGTGATCCACTGGCAACCGACCCCGGGACAGTACCGGAAGACCTGGAGTTTCTGCGGCAGCGGTTGGTCTTTGAGCAAGGTACCTTCTCCAGTGAAGAAGATCTTTTTGCTGTATTGGCTGAGCCGCTGAACAGTGGAGATATAGCAAGGGCGATCATTGCTGGCCCGGTAGTGACGCAAGTGGTGGTGAACAATGCTGAGGACATGTACGTCACCCTAAGTGCGAGCAGCGGGACATATCGGCTGGAAACAATCGCAACTGGGAACAATAGGATTCTCTGGCAGCAGGCCACAACCGGTACCACATGGGCAATCGTTGAGCTTGGCAAATCAGCAGTCGATGAGATCCAATGCCGTAATGATTCAGGCCAAACCATACCTGACAACAGCGCGGCCGAAATCACCGGCCTGATAGAGCTGAATGGCATCCTCACCTATACGGTAGTCAAGCCGACCGCTGACAACCTCAATGAGGTGGTGATTATTCCACGTTCGATTGTAGCGAATGATACAGGCCTATGCTTTTTCCCGGGCGATGTGAATAAGCTCGCGTTGGTGACCGTGACTGGCTCGCCCGCAACCGGTGATGACATTGGAACTGTCAGTGGCGCCTGGACTATGGCAAAAGACAACACAGGCTTCCGCTGTATGGGCCAGCTCGGAGGTCTGGCGCGCCCCCGCCCTTTTAAGGCATCTACAGTCTCTGGTGGGAATGTAATCTCTTTTGGATTCACCATGACTGGGCAGCCAGAAATCAATCTCAGCAGTCAATCACTGCCTTGGGCCGGAGCAAGTGCATGGGTTAATGTCAATAGTGTCCAGATGCAATATCATGCTGGATTTTTCTGGTTATATAATATTGGCGTATGGACATTAACAACAGATTATACACTGAGCAGTACAGGTTCTGCTAAAGGATTCAAAATATATATTGATCTGAGAAATACAAACGGGGCAATTAAGAGATCCATTGCACCGCTTCACTATCGCGACAGATATACAAATGCCGGAGATCGTTATGAATCAAAGGATCAGGCATTCGCAACTTTTGACAGTAACGACAGCTTCCTAAGCTACCCGATAAACGGTATACGGATCTATGCTGTTTCAGAGGGCCTTTTTCAATCAGGGACTGTCGATGCCGATTTCTTACTTACTCAGGCCACAGCAAGCACAGGTGGAACAATAGCTCAGGGATATCAAACGCCATAACAGGAGGGTATTTCAATGGCAATCACATGGGGCTCCGGTGGTGTGTTCGGCAGCATCGGCAAGGCAATCAAAGAGGCGAATGCTAACAGCACAAATGCGACTGAGATGCTCATACAGAGCATCAATTGGGTACAATCGTATATCCAATACAATTTCAAATATGTTGCTGAGGCTGTTGAGACGAGTCTCTCGGACCTCTACGCCATATTGAAATCACGCATGGATGATGACAGCCAGACCGTTGATGGAAACTCAGTAACGGCTGGTGCCATCTCGTTCACAGGTGAGGGCACTGGTTCAATCCAGGATAATGGGGTGCCTACGCTCGGACAGGTGACTCCAAGCCAAATGTTACTCAATGATGATGTGATTGAGCTTGAATACGTCTCCGCCGGAAGTGACCAATGGACAGTGAGGACAATGCGCCGCGGTCTATTGAGCAATCGCGCGACGACTGGGACGCTATATGAGGGTGATACTGACCAGGCCGGAATCGAGTTCACGATCAATGCGCCAGCCAGTGCAGTAGCGAATGATGGCGGTGGCCTGATTGGCAACCCGACGGCCATCCCAATCACCGGCGGCGTGCGGTCAAGCAACTGTGATGCTAATGGCAAAGTATATATCGATATCTCTGGCGGCCCGACCTATACAATTCGTGCCCATAAAAGTTCAGCTGATAGGACGGCTGACACAAATCGGGTATTCGATGGAACCTATACTGCCATCGGCGACCTAACCATCACTGAACAGAATAGTTCAGGGCTGGCTGGTAGTATCAACATTGCTGCTCTTGGCACTGATGCTGATATCGAAATCACACTTCTCATCCCCTATGTTGCTAGCGATAAATATGAGATGGCAGCGGCTGTGGTGACGGATGACGGCGTGATTCAATCATGGTTCCGTGATAACCTCGATATAGTGTTGCCATATGATATAGGGGGCAGTGAAACCATACCTGACACCCTGGCAGAATAGAAGCGGCACGGGAGGAAACCAATGCGCTTGATATACATAACGGGGTTTCATAGAAGTGGAACCACGTTTATGCTGAATCAACTTCGATTACATGAGCAATGCACTGGCGGGGCTGAGGAGCAGGGCCTTCACAAGCTCCTGGAAACCAGATGGTTCTCCAAATGGCATCGTGATGGCTATGATTCAGTGCCGCTCACTGGTCATGCCTTGGGCGATCAACTCATCGAAATCGGGCGATACGCGACCCACAGCTTCATCCATCGTGGCGCCGGGGTAATTGATGGATTGGCCATAGGCGGTCTAGACCAAAGCAAGCCAAACCTCGTGAGCAAATGCCCAGACCATGAATTTGATGAGGGACTTTTGTCCCAATATGTGGATGAATCAAATCTTTTTGATGACTACCGGCTGGTGATAATGCAGCGTGATGAGATGGCAAATCAGCGGTCGATACGTAAGCACTTCGGATTCTATAATGAAGATATCAGTCGGATGCGGGATCTATATGATAAGATGTATCGGCGGACCGAATGGAGCGATAATGCGCGCATTGTTCAATATGAGAAGATCCCGGAATCGCTCAGCATGCTTTCGGAGTTCCTTGGCTTAGAGCCAGAGTTGGAGTTATTTGAGGAATGGAGGCCAAGCGAGACATGAAGTCACCTGCAAACCAGAAGATCATCCAGATCGATATCACCAATGCATGTCAGCATAGTTGCGCGAATTGCACGCGTTTCTGTGGCCACCACAAGAAACCATACTTCATGGAAGAGATGGCTTTTGAGCAGGCCGTGAAGTCGATGAATGGGTACAAAGGCATGGTGGGGGTGATGGGTGGTGAGCCTACAATTCATCCCAAGTTCGAGCAGCTCATCAACATCTATCAGCAGCATATCCCTGCTGTTCCGCTGCGCGGGGATGTGGCTGAGCCGATCAAGGACTTCTGCCAGCACCGCAACAAGAATCTCAACCGGGTGGACACAAATCGCCGTGGACTGTGGACAAGCCTTGGGAAACGCTATGCTCAGCACTATGAGCTCATCCAGGACGTGTTCGGCTACCAATGCATCAATGACCACACCAATACCGGCCTCCACCAGGCGCTTCTCATCACCAGGAAGGAGCTTGGGATACCTGATGAGAAATGGGTGAAATACCGAGATGAATGCTGGATACAGAACTTATGGAGTTCCAGCATAACACCAAAGGGTGCCTTCTTTTGTGAGGTCGCTGGCGCGCTTGATATGCTATTTGATGGTCCCGGGGGATGGCCAATCGTTGAGGGATGGTGGCGCCGCAAGCCAGAGGATTTCGGTGACCAGCTCCAGTGGTGCGAGCTTTGCTCTGCCTGCCTGCCGGTGCCGCGCAAGCAAGCGCATTCCAGCCAGGATATTATCAGCCCAGCGCTACTCGAGAAGCTCAAGGAGGTGGGGAGCCCGAAAGTTCTACGTGGAACATTCCAGGCATTTGACCCTGCCTCCTACGATGAGGGTGAGTACCAGCGCAATACCAAGAACTATGAATGGTATCTGCCGGACGATGGTGACAATACGACGCGGGTGCAGTGCAACACCGAGGCCAGCATCTATAAGAAGAAGGTCAATGCAATCACGGTATGCGTCAACTATTCGGACTATCTGGATATCACCTTGGCACGCAACGTCAAGGAGGTGGATAGCTTTACGGTCGTGACTACCAGCAAGGACAAGGCAACGCAGGAAATCGCGCGCAAGCATGGCGCGAAGGTGATAATCTCAGATCGGATCCATGAGGGGGGAGCCCCATTCAACAAGGCCAAGGGCATGAATGACGGCCTGCGGACGCTGCCCAAGAACCAGTGGGTGCTCATCCTGGACTCCGACATCATCCTGCCTGATGGGTTCATGGAGAGCATCAATGGCTATGTGCTAAATCCAGGAGCGCTCTACTACACCAAGAGATGGGGACCATTGGAAGAGAACCTCACGCCATTCCTTGATGGCCTTGATGCGGGCATGACATGGCATGACCTATACTGGAAGCATGCGAACAAGACCAAGGCGCGGAAGACGGACAGGTTGGGGAATGACGTTGAGCACTTCCCCTATGGGTATTTCCAGCTCTGGCATCCCGCGGCGAAGAGCATCGGCCGCCTTGGGGAGCGGTGGTATGACGAGAAGTACAATACGGCAGAATATGCCGATATGGTGTTTGGGATGAAGACATGGCCGGCCGAGAAGGTGAAGAGTCTTCCAGTCCCTGAGTTCGATGTGATTCACCTGCCTCATGGGGCCTACAAGCGCAACTGGAAGGGTAGGGTAAGCCCTAAGCTGGGTGAGCTCTCCGAAGTTCCTCAGCGTCCACCGGAGCCCCAAAAAAGCATGGCGGTCGGGCTGGTGGTTGCGCATGTGGCGCTACCCATGAAACGCCTCTATGAGTTCATGGCCTGGAACGTGGAGCAGTTCGAGCAGCATGGGGTGACGGTATATCTGGTGAGCGACATCCCCAAGGAGATTGGCCCAATGGTGAAACAGGTTGTGGTGGGCCGGCAGAGCATCTACAGCCCGAGCCGCATGAGCAACATCGGGATTCGCCAGGCCATCAAGGACAAGTGCGAGGTGGTGGTAAAGACTGACATTGACTGCCTGCTGACCGCCGGCTTCTGGAAAAAGCTGCCTCTGGTAGTGCGTGGACAGGGACAAGCCCCATACTATATGCTCACCAGCAGCCCAGAGCGCCTGGGGCCTGGCAAGCATCCAAGCAGGAGCGTCGGGACCATGGCGCTCCACCGAGATGACTGGGATGCCCTTCGTGGATACGATGAGCGGATGTATGGCTATGGGCGGGAAGATGGGGAGCTGTTTGACCGAGCGAAGGTAGTATGCGAGAAGGTGAAGCGGTTGCCTGATCTCGTCTACCACATCGAGCACGAAGACAGAAAGGATGACCAATGGTACCCACTCAGGAGGCAGGAGAACATCGCAATAGGAACAACGAAATGGCACACGATAGGGGAGAGTGTGAGATGGGGGAGGTGATGATTTGTTCATGTCAATGGGTGCCATTCAAGGAACTTCCCTGTGGCTGCGAAATTGAGATCTGCGGGCAATGCGGTCTGAAGCATAAGAAACAGATATGCAGCCACCACAGGAAATATACCAATCCTGAGCCCGACCTTGAGTATTATCGTAGCCTTGGAATATTCGATGATAATGGTATCCCGCAGAATCTTGGATATATTATGGAGTCGCTCGATGCATGGATGGCGATTGGCTGGAGCCCGACCGAGGGCGGTGATTGCATCGAGGTTGGGGCCGGTACCGGGAGGCTCATTCCATGGATGCTTAGGCTCAAGATGCGCTACTTCGCCGTTGAGCCCAGCAGATGGGCGGCCGAGTATATGCGCCAGACATATTGCGTTCAGATCCTGACGGGCTCATTTGAACATTATTCCACTGACTTGCAGTTCAAACTAGTCATGGGGTTGCATGTGCTGGAGCATATGGCTGATCCATATGCGGCCCTGACCAAGATGGCGTCCCTTGTGCTGCCTGGCGGCCATCTATACATAGTGATTCCGGATGACGAGGACCTCGGGAACGCAGACCACCTCCACTATTTCACCCCTGACTGCCTGGTCAATGCCGTAACGGCAGCTGGCCTGACTGTCATTGGAACCCATGTGCGGCGGGTGGTGGAGAACGAGCAGATCATCTACCTCCTTGTCGAGAAACCGTAAGAAACTTTCCGGGCAGCAAAGCCACACCTACCACAAACGGCCACCAGACGGACTCTGGTAGCCTTATACGCGAAGCTTAATTTTTCAATAAAATACACCAGAAAAAGCCTTGACAATTAAATAAACCCGGTATATATTTAGGGTATGAACAATACAGCCACTTTTGCAAAGGAGAAAAACATGTGGACGAGCGCAGACACGAACGCACAGAAATACCATGCCATGGCAGACCACCACATTGGACTCATGGATGAATATAAGAAGCTGCTTGACCTGCAGTTTGCCCATGCACAGAACGGGGCACTCTGCAAAGCTTGCCGCCAGGCCATTGCCGATGCTATCATCACATACATCCAGATTGGCGAGCAACACTCGCCTAATAGTGCGCGTGAGTTCGGGCTGTATTATGGCTATGCCACATCACACATGACTGCAACAGCACTTGCTGCACAGTTGACTGACCTGTTTGCAGTAATTGACATTTCCGCACACTTCGAGACGCAGGAACTACTCAGCACGGTTGAATAGGCCGAAACCGCCTGCTGGCGGTCTGCGGTTGGGTTGCTCCCGCCGCACTGATGAGGCAAGCCAACTGGTGGATTAGATATTTGAGGAGGAGTGAGATGGGAAAGAAACGTTATTTTGCAGCGGAGTCGGCCCACGGCAATGAGTCAAGCCACGGATTTTCGAACGATACCATTGTCAGGGTTTTTTCGTCGCGAACAGCGCGAGACGCATATGTTGAGGAGTCTCGCAACGTATCGTGCCACGCTATCGCGGCGCGTCTGGCAACATCATTCGCGGCAAACTGGAGCATGACGCATAATTGCAACATTGCTCCGCGGCCATTCTCTGAGGAATTTTGGGGAATCGTCACTGACGCCGATAACGATCTGAGCTGTTGCCTCGGTACGCTGGAGGTATGCAGGCCAGATGATGAACAGTTTTGTGGCGCAACACGACTTTACCGATAGGGTGTTCTACAGTGATGAGGAAGAAGAAAAACCATGAGAATGTGGATGTTTTGGATGTTCGTAGCGGTTGCGGTACTGGCCACTGTGGTCCAGGCCGTGATGGCTCAATAGCGTGGAGGATTGGATATGTCAACGATTGTGAAGCTGGAAGCGGAAAACGTGAAGAGGTTGCAGGCCGTGAGCATCTCCCCGGACGGGAAGCCTGTGGTGATTGTGGGCGGCAAGAACGCTCAGGGGAAGTCGAGCCTGCTGGACTCCATCGAGTATGCGCTTGGGGGCAAGCCGAATGCAGAGGAGCCTATCCGCAAGGGGCAGGACAAGGCGCGCATCGTGCTGGAGACTGAGGAGCTTGTGGTGACGCGGCGGTTCACCAAGAAGGGTTCCTACATCAACGTCGAGAAAAAGGAATGCGGGACGCTGAAGTCCCCTCAGGCGATTCTGGACGACCTGGTGGGACCGCTGAGCTTCGACCCCCTGGAGTTCGCCCGCATGGGCAACAGCAAGGAGGGGCAGCGGCAGCAGGCCAGAACGCTACGTGAGCTGGTTGGGGTCGATACGACACAGCTGGATATTGACTACGGGGAGCGGTATGACGAGCGCACTGTGGTCAACCGGCAGGTGAAGGACATGGCTGCGCAGATTGACGCCATACCGGAGGACGATGTCAAGGCGGTATCGGTGACTGACTTGCTTGCCGAGCTGGAGAAGCGCCAAGCGTTCAATGACGAGCTGGATGACAAGCTCCAGGATGCAGACCGTGAGGCAGAACTGGCCGGTCAGGCAATCACAGATCATGAGCGAACACTGGAGGAAATCAAGGGAATCGAAGCGCATATCGAACAGCTCAAGAAAGACATCGATGTGAAGTGGGAGTTTGTCAAGGATCGTGAGAAGGCCGCCGAAGAACACATATCGAAAGAGAATGAGATGCGCAAGCAAGCGGCCTCCACGGAGAGCAAGGACACACAGGAGATCCGCGAGCAGATCCAGCTGGCCGAGGTCACCAATGAGCGGGCGGCCCAGCAGCAGCGCCGGAATGAGCTGGTCGATAAGCATGCAGGCCTGCAGAAGAAGGCGGACACTCTCACGGGCGACATGGAGAAGATCGACAAGCAGAAGCAGGAGCTGCTGGCCAGCGCCAAGTTCCCGGTAGAGGGGCTGTCATTCAATGAGCATGGCGTGACCTACAATGACGTGCCGTTCAGCCAATGCAGCTCAGCTGAGCAGATGCGGGTGAGCCTGGCCATGGGGATCTCACTGAACCCGAAGCTCAAGGTGATGCTGATTCGTGACGGAAGCCTGCTGGATGAGGACAACCTGAAGATGATTTCGGATATGTCCGAAGAGGCCGGGGCTCAGGTGTGGATAGAGCGTGTGTCAGATGGTGATGAGGTGAGCGTCATTATTGAAGATGGCCAGGTATTGGAAGGGAAGGTATAAGATGGCACGCTGCGGAAAGCAACACATGGAACTGGACGTCGATGGTATAGGCAAGTGTTCTGTGCCTATGTGGTGCATGGGAATGCCTGATGGGTTCTGTAACGAACCAGCATACGGGAGACCAGAAGCGATTATCGGACGCAGATCGAATACTCGCTTTGATGGCTATGTGCCTGCCCTGGCCTGTCCGGACCACGGCGGCCCGAAAAGCCGGGTTTTTATGGACGGCGATCAATACTGTGCTGTCATGCCTGATTTCATCAACCTGCAAGAGTCACCTGCCGGCTTTGGGAGCACAGTGGAAGAAGCTCGCGATGAACTTGAAAGGATGACATATGCCACATGACGGACCTCAATATGACGGGCAAATCAGGGAACTGCTGATGGAGTGCGCCTGCGAGATAGTCGAGGACATGACAGGGCGCGACCTGTTGGCGATACCAGGTGTGTATGACGCGGTGGCATCTATTCATGGTGACGAGATATTCCGCAAGGCCGCATGGCGGTTCTGCGAGTTTGATGCGGCTATGCTGGAAGAAGTCATTGACCGAAGGACTGATACATGACCGAGAAGATACGCAGGATTGTGACGCGCGCACCCAGGACGGGCCAGAAGATCACGAGGATCTATGGCAGGGTGACGTCCAATGGTGAACCAATCTGCTGCTTTTGTGACCGCCCGGTTGGGCGTGGCCGGCGAACTTGGTGCAGTCAGGAATGCGTGGATCGCTTCAGCCTCCTGACTGACTGGGGTTATATCCGCTTTAAGGTGTTTGAGCGCGACAAGGGAATATGCGCAGCCTGCGGGCTCGACACTGAAAAGAAGCGCGAGGTGCACCGCATCGCCACCCATACGCTTTGGCGATGGGCCAATGAGCACAATATCTATGAGTGGATCAATGTCAAGAGAAGCCTGGAGCGCCAATGGTGCATCAGGCGCGGTGACATATGGGATGCAGACCACATCATCCCGGTAAGCGAGGGCGGCGGCAATGAGCTCGAGAACCTGCGGACACTTTGCATACGGTGCCACAAGCTGGACACTGCTCAGGTTGCGGCCCGTGCCGCGGAGCGCCGCAGGAAGGAGAAGCTGGACAGGACTGGACAGCGTAGGTTGATTATCCAACAACCTCTTGACACACAATAAACCCGGTATATAATATATGAGGCACTATAGAGAAAGGAGCAATGATGGCTGGAGTAGGAAGACCTCGATTGCCTGATGACGAGCGAAAGGACGAGCGGGCCTATGCGTACCTCACAAAGAAGGAGCTGAGGCAACTGGATGCGCGGGCCAAGAAACTTGGGATAAGCCGCATGGGATTGCTGCGGCGGCTGATTGCGAAATACATGCGCTGGAAGGGATAAAGGAGATTGGAATGAGTGCGGAGCAGGTAGAGCGGGAAGATTGGCTGAAACGGCGGAAGCGTTACATGGGCGCGAGTGACGCTCCTATTGCGCTTGGGCTGAGCCCATGGAGGACGCGGTTGGATCTGGCGCTGGACAAGAAAGGGCAATTGCCAGACCAGGACAACGGCTCGAAGTTCACAGCCAGGGGCACGCTGCTGGAGGCGTCGATCCTGAACGTGTACCGGAAGATTACGGGCAACCGGGTGCGGAAAAGCAAGTTCGTGGTGAGCAAGACCGAGCCCTGGATGGGATGTACGCCTGACGGGCTCACTGGCCGGCTGGGCCTGGTGGAGGTCAAAACTACAAACAAGTGGGCGGCGCATGAATGGGGTCCTGAGGAGACTGAGGAGATCCCCGACCACTACTACATCCAGGTGCAGCACCAGATGTTCGTGACTGAGCGGGACTGGTGTGATGTCATCGTGCTGATTGCGGATGAGATTGTCTTTGAGTGTCTGGTGGCCATGGTGGAGCAGCGGGTCCGAAAGGACTTCATCCGCAAGGTAATGGCCCAGATGGACATTCGGGTCTATCACATCAAGCGGGACGATGACTTCATCGATACGATGGTCGATGCCGAGCGTGAGTTCTGGCAGACATACGTATGTGGTGATTCGCTGCCTGATCCTGATATGTCACTGATTGAACCGAAGCTTGGGATGCTGGCGGCCGGCGACCGTGAGAACTACCTGCTGGCAAGCCTGCGGGAGAAGTGGTTTGCCGCAGAGCGGGCGAAGCGCGAATACGATAAAGAGGCCCAGAAGCTCAAAGAGTGCATCGGCGAGCATGAGGGCATCAAGGGCAAGCAATTCAGGGTCACGTGGAAGAAGGCCGCGGACGGCAAGAAGGTTGACTGGAAGTCCATTGCGGAGAGCTACTGTGACCATCCTGAGTTTGCCGACCTGATGAGGAAGCACAGCGAACACCGCAAGGGCTCAAGAAGGTTCCTGGTTCCGGCGAAAAAGTGGGGCCAGGAGCTTGACCTCGAGCCTGAATCCTGGTAGAATAAACCGGTTGTATTTTGGATAGTTTTGACTTGTCTGCTGGAGGGATTGGAAATGGAAGAGCGTGGAGTGGTGAAGAAAGACGGCGAGGGCAATGAGGTTGAGCTGACGGCAGAGACATCAACTGCAGCGACCGCAGAGCACGCCAAGGCGATGATTCAGGCTAAGTTCACGGTTGCGCTGAACCGCCCGAGGGACGTTGAGGATGTGCGGGTGAGGATGCTGCATACGTGCAAGCGTCCGCGGTTCGCCAAGGTTGCCCGGTACCTGAAGCCTATTGGCAAGGAGCTGATGCCTGGGCCTAGCGTTCATTTCGCAGACGAGGCAATCAAGCTCTATGGCAATGTGGACGTCCAGGAAAGCGTGGTCTACGAGGACGGCGACAAGCGCATGGTGCAGGTGACTGTGCTTGACCTAGAGGCATGCCTGAGCAAGAGCAAGACCATCACTGTCAGCAAGACCATCGAGCGCCGGAAGGTGAGGCCTGGCCAGGAAGTGCTGGGCAGCCGGGAGAACACCTACGGGGATACGGTCTACATCGTGCGGGCCACGGACGATGAGGTCCGGATCAAGGAAGCGGCCATGTGCAGCATCTGCCGGCGGAACCTTGAGCTGCAGATCCTCCCCCGGGACATAGTGGATGAGTGCATGGATGTGGCGGAGGGCTGCGCGCAATCAGAGTACAACACGGACCCGAAGGAAGCGCTCCACCGTATGCTGGACGCCTTCAGTGGCATTGGCGTGAAGCCTATCCACATCACCAAATACATCGGCCATGAGCTGGACTATATCACCCCAGGTGAGATTGACGATCTGCGGCAGATCTTCCAGGCCATCAAGGAAGGCGAATGCACGTGGGCCGAAGTGATGACCAGCGTCAACGAAGGCGCCGAGGCAAACGGCGAGGAGAGCGCCAAGGCCGCCAAGGTAGCCAAAAAAATCAAGGACAAGAAGGAAAAGAAGAAGGACACCCCTAAGCGCGAGAACTACGCCAAGCTGTGTGAACTCTACGGCACACGAGCCGAGGAGATCGACGCAGAACTCACTGGCCTCAACATGAAGTCTCTTCTTGAGTATGAGGAGGCAGAGGACACTGAGCAGCTCGAGATGCTGTTCCTTCAGATCATCGAACAATTAGACTGACCCCCCCCACCCCGTTGGTGGTGCCCATGAAGAGCGCGAGCAGGGTTGAGATCGCGCCCACCACCGATTTTCTGGAATACGGCTGGACATCATGAGTCGGTGTGGTATGCTTGCTAATGGACGCAGTGCTAGAGGATGCAAGCGATGAAACCAATATTTCAACCCGCCCAGGCCCTTCCATAGTTCCTCTATGGCTGCGTCCACCTGGCGCGGGTTGTTCTTTGCCAACCGCTTGACGCGTGGCACTGGGGGTCTATATGGGCGATCTACCTTACATGCCTCTTTGGATAGCTGACCTGATGAGTGATCGCAAGGTCATCTGCATGGACGCAGCTGAGTTCGGAATCTACATGGCATTTATGTTCAGCCAATGGATTGACGGGCCGCTCCCAGATGACGATGACATGCTGTGCAGGATCGGCAAGGGATGCGAGATAAGCCAGGCTAAAGCCGTGCTTAAGGCAGGCTTTGAGCTAACCCATGAAGGGTGGGCAAACAAGCGGGTGACTGCTGAGTATGCAAAGCTCATGGATAAGAGGCAAAAATTGAGTGAGGCAGGCAGGCGTGGTGGTAAAGTCAGCAAGCGTAAAGGGATGCATGATAAGCCAGGCTTAAGCCAGGCTGAAGCAAAAAGTAAGCCAGGCCGAAGCATGTTAGAGTTAGAGTCAGATCCAAATAAGTGTCTCTCTCGCGTGCGCGAGGAAGCAGAAGAGCAGTTGCTTCAGCTTGAATCAGAAGCCATGCGGGTCTTTGGTTCACCGGCAAGCGGCAAGATCTCGCTGTGGCTGGAGGTGCATGATGCCCAGTGGATCCGCAAGGCAATGGCGGAAGCCGAGGCGTGCGGAAAGAAGTTTCCGGGCTATGTGGACGGTATTTTGAAGAACTGGCGGCTGGAAGGCTACCCAAAGGAGAAAGGCAATGGCAGATCCGGAACGAATCGGCGATCCTCTGGAAAGAATGAAGGAGTTTTGTCTGAAGCGGCAGCAGAGTTCCGAGATAGAAAGCCAGACTTTGTCATCGGAGGAGACGAGTGAAGAGGACGCTGAATCTACCGAGCAATCTGTATCCAAGATATATCTTCCTCGCCGATACCGTAAGGTTGATATAGGTGATTACGAGGGGCAAACGCTGGAAAGGCTGCTCAATATCGAATGGCAGCGCTCAGGCGTATTCCTATGGGGCAAGCCAGGTAGGGGCAAGACTCAGGTCGCTTGCGCCCTATTGCGCCATAGGGCCGCACAGCTGAAGCCAAACAGGAAGAATGATATCGGGATCTTCGCACATTCAGGTGAAATCTTCGATGAGATTAAGAAGACATTTGATGGTCGCGGCTCAGCCTACGACGCGATGCAGAAATACAAGACGATTCCTGTCCTGGTGATTGATGACTTGGCACGCACAATATCAGAGTGGGCATGGGATACCATGTACAATATCATATGGCGAAGAGAGGCAGAGATGCTTGACACGATAGTGACGAGCAATTGCACGCTCGAAGAGATAGCTGAATTTGAGCCGCGCATTGCTTCACGCCTCGGCGGTTTCGAGAACATAGAGATCACCGGACCAGATAGGCGGATAAGGCGATAGGGTGCCTGGCAAAGATGATGACCGTCAAGCTGCCCGAGATTGACAGGCGGCTGCAAACAGGAGAACAGCATGGCGAAGGGCGAGAAACCGACAGACAGAATGGGAGCGATGTGGGAGAAGGAGGACAAGTATGAGCGCACCTATATGTCCGGTGAGATCGATGTTGATGGCAAGACCATAGGCGTAGTGATGTTCCGGAACTTCCGCAAAGAGCGGGATGGGAGCCCGGACTGGTACATCCTGAAGCGCAGGCCGAAGCGAGCGGAAGAGAAGCCGCCGGAAGAGGAGCGCCTGCATGATGGGGCTGAGATGTTCGATGATGATGAGCTGCCGTTCTAGGGTTGAATATTGCCAATTCATCATATAGTATATGGAAGGGTAGGATGATTAAATGCTGATTGAACAGACGCTATTCGGCAAGGTTGATAAGGTGCAGCAGGCCATCGACCGCTTTCGGCAATATGAGGAACTGACAGAAGGCAAAGGGTTCTACATTGCCTTCAGCGGCGGGAAAGATTCATGCTGCATTAAGGCGCTTGCTGACATAGCTGGTGTAAAGTATGACGCACACTACAACGTCACTGGAATAGACCCACCAGAACTTGTATGGTTTATCAAGAGAGACCATCCGGATGTCATTTTCGAACGCCCTGAAAAAACCATCTACAGTATGATGCTCGAAAAGTCCAATGGGTTCCCGCCAATGCGCTGGGCACGGTGGTGTTGTAAGCTACTAAAGGAGCGCGGAGGGGCCGGCAGGTTAATAGTAACAGGAGTCAGGTGGGAGGAGTCTACCAAGCGAAAAAACCGCAAGGTCTTTGAGGTGTGTCGCAAAGGGCAGAACCGAAAATACCTCCATCCCATCATAGACTGGACAGAAGGAGACGTGTGGGAATTTATCCACGAATATGATATGCTATACTGCAAGTTATATGATGAGGGACGCAAGCGTATCGGTTGTCTTATGTGTCCTTCGGCGTCAACCGAACAGCGCGAGGAAGAGGCGAGAAGATACCCACGTATTGCAATGCAGTGGAGACGATATATGAAGCTGTTGTGGGATGACCGAATCGCCAGGGGAAAGCCATTCACTGACTGGGAGACGCCAGATGAGATGTTCGAGTGGTGGCTCAAACACGACGGTCACGGAAAGCAGTCGCCAGAAGGACAACAGTGTTTTGCTTTCGACGATTGAAGGACAAGCTAGGATGGCATATTGTGGCTAGACCATACCATTCAGCGGTAAATGGCAGGGGCTGCGACGTTGACTGTGAGCCCATCGATGAATATGCGGCTGATGGAAACCTGGCATTCGCTCATGACGTCATGGTGGGATGGGATCGCAGGTTTGGGGGCGCGGGCGTGATCTATTGTGAGCCGGCGTGGCGGCACGGGTTCGTGAAGTTCATGGCCAAGGCCGGGGTGGAGGTGCCGTCGAAGCTGTACCGGCAGTATCTGGGAAACGTCCGCGCGATTGTGCGGCGGGCTGGATGTCCCGCCTATGTGCTGATGGGCAAGTCCATGATTCGCCAGATGAGTCCCGATGCGGTGGTTGATGTCTACATGCCGGTTCATGGCGGGTGGGCATTCTATGGGCTGTATGGGGGAGCGTCCAGGAACGTCCACAAGAAGACCACCTTGCAGGCAGAGCGGTTCATATGCGAAAAAGCCCAAGGGCCTGTCCTTGACTTCTGCTGCGGGTATGGCCACATAGCGGAGCAGTGCATGGAGCACGGCAAGAACTGGATCCTATCGGACGTCAACCCAAAGTGCATCGGATACATCGCCCGTAGGTTCATGGGGTATGGTGGATGAGAAAGCCGGACAAGAGCTTCAGAACATCCGTGCGGCTTGATGTGCACACACGCCAGAACGGCAAGTGCGCCCGCTGCGGCAAGGACCTCAACCGCGCTTTTGGCTCATCCTGCCACCACAAGAAGCGCCGCAGCCAGTTGCGCAAGGATGAGATTGAGAATCACGGGCCAGGGGGAGGGGCGGATAATGCGGTGTGGCTTTGCGCCGGCTGTCATATGGCCGTCCATCAGCGCCGGCCCGGGACGGAGCGGTTCCGCACCTGGAGCTGGCAGGAGATTGGAGAGACGGAGGTGGATGCGTGATAATCCGCAAAGCCAAGGGCCGACGCCCCAAGAGCAACCAGGCCGGCAGGATGACGAAGGCAGAGGCCGCATTCCGGGACCGGCTGACCGTAGATGTCAACCGGGGAATCATCCAATGGTTCAGGTTCGAGGCACTGAAGCTAAGGCTTGCAGATAGGACCTGGTACACGCCGGATTTCGTTGTTATGGATGAAGCTTGCATTCTGAACTGCTTTGAAATTAAGGAGATATGGGCAAAAGACGGAAAGCCGCACTGGGAAGATGACGCCAGGGTCAAGTTCAAAGTGGTGGCTGAGCAGTACCCAATCCTCCAATTCACCGCGGCGGCCTGGAACAGGTCGACAGGGCAATGGACGTTTGAGGTGATGCAGTAGAGCATAGCAAAAAAACCCCCATAAATCGATTCTGAGCGACCGGCCGGCCCAGGCGCTGTAGGACACCCCAAAGCAATCAGAGCGCGTCACGGCCAGAAACACCCATACTGAGCGCCAGAATCAGGCCACTACCAGGCCACAACCCACCAAATCTTCCAGAAAAGACTTGCTTCTCAACTTTGGCCGGGTATAAAAAGGCCACAAAAGGAGAAGGCATGATGGCAAAGATCGGGCGCCCCCGCCTCAGCGAGTCCAAAAAGCGAAAGCGGATCGTCAAAATCTCGTTCAATGAATCAGAAATGGACCTCATCGAACAGGCCGCGGAGCATTCAGGGGAGACCCATTCGGCGCTCATCCGCAGGTTGATATTACCGGAGGTACGGGAAAAGGCCATGTGGGCCGAGGCAAGACAGGCAATTGGCAACCACCAAGGGGCAGCCCAGTGACGAAGAAGAAGCTCAAGAGTAAATGGCGGGACCGTATTGTGGGCCAGGGATTCGAGCAGGCCGACCAGCTCCTGGCAAATCCGCACAATTTCCGCGTCCATCCACAAGGACAACAAGAAGTTATGGAGGGCGCACTCGACGAGCTCGGATGGATACAAAACGTGGTTGTCAATCGCCAGACCGGCCACCTAATCGACGGCCACCTCAGGGTCAAGCTTGCCCTCCGGCATGAACAGAACGAGGTCCCATGCATGTATGTGGACCTCACCGAAGAAGAAGAGAAGCTCGCCATTGCCACTCTGGACCCAATCGGGGCCCTGGCCGCAACCGACCAGGAGATTCTGGATGGGCTGCTGCAGGAAATCTCTGTCGATAATGAGGCCCTCCAGGAAATGCTTGACGAGATGGCCAGCCCGATTGCAGACCCGGGAGGTGGTGGGAACGGGGACCCGGATGCTATACCAGAGCCGCCAGAAGAGCCCAAGAGCGAACGCGGGGCGATCTACCAACTTGGGAATCATCGCGTGATGTGTGGGGATT